>JBBSUU010000584.1:0-2224 GCA_038234115.1 Mycobacteriales bacterium | reverse complement strand
GGAGCCGGCCAGCAGGGCCAGTGTTCCGGTGGTGGCGATGGTGCCGGTGATGCCGAGGTTGGTATCGGCGATCAGCTCCAGCGACCCGGCCACCTCCACCGGCCCCGCGACGGTATAGCCGGTGCCGCGGATGAGGCTGGCCGGGCCGCCGGTGACCGAGGCACCGGCCCTGACCAGCCGCTCCAGCGGTGCGGCCAGATGGTCCGGATTGACTCCCTGAACCGTGATCGCCCCTTGAGTGATGGCCGCCGCGTACGCCCAGGTACCGCCGACGACCCGATCACCGACTGTTCGATGGGTTACCGGCTGGAGCCGGTCAACGCCTTCGATGGTGATGGTGCTGGAACCGGCGCCCTGGATCCGGGCGCCCATCTGCGTCAGCATGACGGCAAGATCCACGATCTCAGGTTCCCGTGCCGCGTTCTCGATCACCGTCGTACCGAGCGCCAAAGATGCTGCCATCAAAAGGTTTTCGGTTGCTCCGACGCTGGGAAATTCCAGATCGATCGCCGCACCACGCAGTTCGACCGCATGGCCGACGACGTGGCCATGCTCAATTTCCATGGTGGCCCCGAGGGCACGAAGTCCATTCTGGTGCATATCCAGCGGTCGGGAACCAATGGCATCCCCGCCCGGGAGCGCCACTCTGGCTCGCCGGAGCCTTCCCATCAGCGGCCCCAACACGGCTACTGAGGCCCGGAGCTTGGCCACCGCCGGGAAGTCGGCGATATATTCCGGCTCGGCCGGTGTGGTGATAGAAACCGTGTCGGCCACAATTTGGACGTCACAGCCCAGCCCGCGCAACACGTCAGCCATCAAGGGCAAATCCTGGATATCCGGGCAGTTGGTGAGCACTGTGGTGCCCTCGGCAAGCAATGCAGCCGCCATCAGTTTGAGCACGCTGTTCTTGGCGCCGGCCACTGCCACCACGCCGGCCAGCCGGGTACCGCCGGTTACGATAAATTGCTCCACAACCGATGACTCTAGTGCCCGTCGTGTCACGGGCAGGCCAACGTAGGCTCAACCCTATGGCCGTTCACCTCACCAGGATTTACACCCGCACCGGAGACGACGGGACTACCGGGCTCTCTGATTTCAGCCGGGTACCCAAGACCGATCCGCGTTTGGCAGCCTACGCAGATTGCGATGCGACGAATGCGGCGATCGGCGTCGTACTTGCGATCGGGAGTCCGGCATCGGACGTGGCCGCTTGCTTGGTCAGAGTTCAAAATGAACTTTTCGATCTCGGTGCCGACCTGAGTACACCGGTGAGTCCGGATCCGAAGTATCCGCCGTTACGGATCAGTGCCGACTACATCGATCGACTGGAAAGCGACTGCGACACGTTCAACGAGCCGCTGGCCACATTGGACTCATTCATCCTGCCCGGCGGAACTCCCGCTGCCGCTCTGATGCACGTGGCTCGGACCACCGCCAGACGAGCGGAAAGATCGGTGTGGGCCCTGATGGAGGTCGACGCCGAAGGAACGAATCCGTTGGCACCCAAGTATTTGAACCGACTATCTGATCTGCTCTTCATTCTCTGCCGGGTGGCAAACCCCGGCGGCGACATCAAGTGGGTACCGGGCGGGGAACGCTAGCCGGTCCGGCGCGAGTCACCGGTCGCCTGATTGCTCGGCGGCAGTGACTCGATCCAGGAGAGCACACCGGTGGTTGCTTGCTCGGACATGGCCAACTCGAAAGTGCCGGAGCTGTCGGTACATCGGATGATGACCGCACCGATCGGAAGCAGATCGGCTTCGTTACCGGCGGGCTTGCGCCTTTCGCCGAGGGTCAACTCACCCCGCCGGAGCACTTTGGCTGCCAACGGGAGAGGTGAAAAGGACCGGTAGAGCAGGAGATCAGCGTCATCGAACTTTGCCAGCCCCAGATACCAACCCTTGCTGTCCAGCTCGATCCGGTTGCGCCAACACATATCGATAGCGCCAGCCCTGGCCAGCGTGAAGCGTCGAACGGCAATGAAAACTATCACCAGGACAGCAAGGATCAGCAGCGCAATGCCACCGATCTCCAGACTGTCCATGGCCGTATCTCGTTCCGTCCGGACGCCGACTAGATGCTTTGCCCGGCGGCCAACAATTGTGCTCTGGCCCGCAGTAGATCAGCGGAGTCGACGGCATCATCATGACGTCGCGCAGCATCGTAGGCAGCTCGCGCCGTATTGACATCGATCTCATCGGCCAACTGCGCATCTTCGGCCAGG
>JBBSUU010000583.1:0-2227 GCA_038234115.1 Mycobacteriales bacterium | reverse complement strand
TAGCCGGGTTCTGCGCGGCTTCTCACCGATCTGCTCGACGGCTCGCGCCAACCCCGGGCCGGCCGCGTGCACGATGGACAGGTGGGTTCGAGCCCTGGTCAGCGCCGTGTAGATGAGCGGCCGTGACAGCATATTTCCGGCCTCGGGCGGGACGACGACCACCACCGTTTCCCACTCCGAACCCTGGGCCCGGTGAACGGTGATCGCCCAGCCGTGCAGAAGGTCGTTCAGCGACTTTCCGGCGATATTGGATTCACCAACACTGAAAGCCACGGTCAAAGAGTTGTCGCCGACGGAAACGACGGTGCCGACTTCACCATTGGCGTATCCGGTCGGTTCGGCGTCCAAATGGTTCGCGGTTGCCACCACCCGATCACCCTTGTCGAAACCGCGGACCGCACCCCGACCGGGATTGAGCACCGCCTTCAAGGCCCGATTGAGGGCTTGGGTGCCCGCCTCGCCCTTGTGCACCGGCGTAACCACCTGAATCTGATCGGCGTTGGTGCCGAACACGCGAGGGATGGAATCGGTAACCAGTTGCACGACCCGGTGCGCCGCCTCACCTGATCCCCGGGCAGTGACCACGACCACCTCGTGTGTCGGATCATTCACCGGCGGCAGGGTGCCGCCGCGAACAGAGGTGGCCAACCGGGCAATCGATCCACCCTCACTCTGCCGGTAGAGCGTTGAAAGATGCGTGATGGGAAGGATTTTGGTGTCCAGCAGGTCACCGAGAACGCGGCCGGGTCCGATCGAGGGAAGTTGCGCCGGATCGCCGACGATCACCAGATGGGTGCCATCGGCGATGGACTCGAACAATGCGGCGGCCAGTTCGACATCCAGCATCGAGGCCTCGTCAATCACGATGACATCGGCTTCGATCTGGTTCTCGCTGTTCCGCTCGAACCGATCTCCCAACGTGACCGGCCCACCACGTGCCCCGAGCATGCGGTGAATGGTGGTGGCCTCGATCCCGGCCAATTCTTCGAGCCGCTTGGCGGCGCGCCCGGTCGGCGCAGCCAGGGCAATGGTCGCGCTGACCGCGTTGCACAACTCCACAATCGCAGCGACGGTGCGCGACTTTCCGGTACCAGGGCCACCGGTCAGCAAACTGACGCCGTGTTCAGCAGCGTGCGCCACGGCGCCCAGCTGAACCTTGTCCAGGTCTTTACCGGCGTCCTTGACCTTTGCCGGCTTGGCCAACGGGCTGGCGGTGGCATGCAGTCTGGCCAGGTCCTGCGCGATGGAGGCCTCCGCCTCAGCCAGCGTGAATGTGGAGATCCACCCCTTGCTGAGAGCCCCCGCCGGACCGTCAGCAGCATCGGTATCGGGGTCGACATCCTCGTCGTCGAACTCGTCGCCGCTCTCAGCGAGCGGATCGAGAGTCGGATCCGGTACCGGCACCACTTCACCGGCATCCATCGAGGCGGTGATCGAGCGGCCGGTGTCACAGCCGAACGGGCGCAGGCCCGCCGCCACATCCGCCACCGAAGTGACGGTGTGGCCATCACGGGCGAACCTGTTGAGAGTCCAGGCAACCAATGCCCGCCCGCGACGAGAGTCATCCCGCTGGACTGCAGGATCGATCGCACGGGCCAGCTGGTCAGCCTGGGAGACAAGCGCTTCGGGCAGAATCAACAGCCGCCACGGGTCGCCCCGCAACACTTGGGCGGCGTTATCGCCCAACGATTCCATCAACCGAACCACCCACCTGGTGGGTAACTCTTCGGGGACCAGAAGCTCCGCGACGTCGTAGGCCAGGCTCGCGCCGATCCAGGAGGTGAGCAATCGGTCGGCCCGCTTGGGAGTCACCCGTGGGAGCTTTTGCAGTTTGCCCATCGTCACATCGTGAGGATCGGAAATCCCGCCTGCTGCAAGGTCTTCGGCCAATGCTTTACCGACACCGGGCCAAAGACCGGCAGCGCAGAACTCTCGGAAAATCTCAGTCGACATAATGGAGTCAGTCGTCCGCCGGCTGAACCGGATCGCTGACATCCTGCAGCGCGGCGATAATCTCGGCCGGCAACTCAATTTCTTCCGCGGCCAATCCGCCCAGCAACTGCGCCGAATCCCGAGCCCCGATGATGGCCGAAGAAACTCCCGGTCGATCGCGTACCCACGCGCAGGCAACCGCCAACGGCGAAGTGCCCAGACCGTCGGCGGCGGTGGCGACCGCCTCGACAACCCGGGCAGCGGCGTCATTTCGATGCCGACCGACATAGCGGGC
>JBBSUU010000582.1:0-2282 GCA_038234115.1 Mycobacteriales bacterium | reverse complement strand
GGCTTCGGACTGTTTCCAGTCCGAAGCCATAGTCAGGTGCAAGATCATCAAAGGATGATGACGGTCGGCACAATCATCGGGCGTCTTCGGTAGGTATCCCCCACCCAACGGCCGACGATGCGGCGTACTGCCTGCGCGATCCGATGTGGATCGGTGATGCCGTCGCTCTCGCTACGGGCGAGTTCCATCTCCACCAGCGGGACAACCGAATCCAACGCCTTGGGATCATCGGAGAAGCCGCGACCAGAAATTGTTGGTGGTGAAACCGCACGTCCGGTGGTCCCATCGATGGCGACGGTGATGGCGATGAAGCCACCCTCCCCCAGGACCAGGCGATCCGACAGCGTCGCGTCCCCGACATCGCCAACAGCGTTGCCGTCGACGTAAACGTGACCGACCTCCACGATGCCGACGATTTCGGCCTTGCCCTTGATCAGGTCGACGACGACACCGTCCGGTGCGATCACCACCCGATCTTCGGGAACGCCGGTCATCGTGGCGAGTTTGGCGTTGGCCCGCAGGTGCCGCCATTCCCCGTGCACCGGCATCACGTTCTTCGGCCGGACCGCGTTGTACAGGTAGAGCAGTTCGCCGGCCGATGCATGCCCGGAGACGTGCACCTTTGCCATCCCCTGATGCACCACCTGCACCCCGATCCGAGCCAACTCGTTGACCACGGTGAAGACGGAGGTCTCGTTACCGGGGATCATCGAGGACGCCAGGATGACGGTGTCCCCGGAAACCAAATTGACCTGACGGTGATCGCCGCGCGCCATCCGGGAGAGCGCGGACAACGGCTCACCCTGGGAACCGGTCGAGATGAGCACCACCTTCTCCGGCGGCAGATCCAGGATCTTGTCCATCGAGCGAACCAGCCCGTCCGGAACGGTGAGGTAGCCCAACTCCTGAGCGATCTGCATATTTCGCACCATGGATCGACCCACAAAAGCGATCTTGCGGCCGTGGGCGTAAGCGGAATCGACGACCTGCTGGATGCGGTGCACGTGCGAGGCAAAGGACGCCACGATCACCCGCTGCTTGGCAGAGGCGATGAAACGATCCAGCACCGGACCGATTTCGCGTTCGGGTGACACGAAGCCGGGGACCTCGGCGTTGGTCGAGTCGACCAGAAACAGGTCAACGCCCTCATCGCCGAAACGGGAGAAGCCACCGAGATCGGTCAGCCGACCGTCCAGCGGGAGCTGATCGAGTTTGATGTCACCGGTGTGCAGGACGGTTCCGGCCGGTGTGCGAATGCCGACAGCAAGCGCGTCCGGGATCGAGTGGTTGACCGCAAAAAACTCCAGGTCGAAGTCTCCGACGGACAGCAGTTCGCCTTCCCAGACGGTCTGCAGCTTTGGGGTGATCCGATGCTCGCGGCACTTGGAAGCAATCAGCGCCAACGAGAACTGGGCGCCGAGAACAGGAATGTCGCGGCGTAGCCGCAGTAGCCAGGGCAGCGCGCCGATGTGGTCCTCGTGACCATGCGTGATGACGACCGCTTCGATGTCCTCGACGCGATCCTCGATCAGCCGGAAATCCGGCAGGATCAGGTCGACGCCGGGTTCTGTCGCTTCGGGGAACAGCACACCGCAATCGACCACCAGCAGTTTCCCGCGGTATTCGTAAACGGTCATGTTCCGCCCGATTTCGCCAATGCCGCCCAGGGCCACAATCCGCAGGGCATCTTTGGCCAACCGGGGCGGCGGGTACAACTTGGGGCGAGCTTGGGTGCTCATACTGCTCATACAGATGTTCCGATCCTTGCCAGATCACTGGCGATGAGTTCTATCTGGCCTGGGGTGGCCGGGATTTGGGGTAGTCGGGGTTCCCCGACCTCAATCCCCTGCAGCCGGAGGGCCGCTTTGGAGAATACAAGTCCGGCACCGCCGCCGCAGCGGCCCATGGCGCAGTGCGCCGGAAGTAGTGCGTTGTGCCACTTGCGCGCAGTGGCAAAATCTCCGCTGTTTGCGGCGTCGACCATCGCTCTGATCTGGTTGCCCAGGACATGACCCAGGACGCTGACGACACCGACAGCTCCCACACTCATCCAGGGCAGCGTCAAGTTGTCATCACCGGAGTAGAAAACCAGGTCGCTGCCGGCCATGACCTGTGACCCGGCGTACAGATCGCCCTTTGCATCCTTGACCGCACAGATTCTTGGGTGCTCGGCCAACCGAAGCAGGGTATCCACGTCGATGCCGACCACCGAGCGCGGTGGGATGTCGTAGAGCATGACCCGCAAGTCGGTGGCATCGGCGATTGCGGTGAAATGGGCGATC
>JBBSUU010000581.1:0-2287 GCA_038234115.1 Mycobacteriales bacterium | reverse complement strand
TCCGGATCGAGGACACCGACCATGCCCGTAACACCGAAGAGTCCTACGCGGCGCTGATCGATTCGATGCAGTGGCTCGGGCTGGATTGGGACGAGGGCCCCCTCGTGGGGGGCCCGAACGGGCCGTACCGGCAGAGCGAGCGAGGGGAGATCTACGCCGATGTGGCCGGACGACTGCTCGCGGCAGGTCACCTGTATGAGTCCTACTCGACCGTAGAACAGGCCACCGAGCGCCATCTCGCCGCCGGCCGCGATCCCAAGCTGGGCTACGACAACTACGACCGGGACCCGGCCGCAAGTTTTGTCGCGGCGGCGAAATCCGAAGGCCGGCCGGCAGTTCTGCGGCTCCGGATGCCCGACGAGGACCACACCTTCACCGACCTGGTGCGGGGTTCCATCACCTTCCCGGCCGGTTCGGTGCCGGATCCGGTGATGGTCCGGGGTAACAAAGATCCGTTGTACACCCTGGTGAACCCGGTTGATGACGCGCTGATGGGAATTACCCACGTGCTCCGCGGTGAGGATCTGTTGCCCTCGACCCCACGCCAGATCGCGCTATACCGGGCGATGCGCGATATTGGTGTCGGCTCCGGAGTGCCCGAGTTCGGTCACATGCCATTCGTGACGGGTGCGGGTAATCGCAAGTTGTCCAAGCGAGACCCGGAGTCGAGTCTTTTCCACCACCGCGATGCCGGGTTCATTCGCGAAGGCATCGTGAATTACCTGGCGCTGCTGGGGTTCTCCATCGGCGAACACACCGATGTCTTCTCTCCTGCCGAGTTGGTTGCCGCCTTCGACATCCACCGGGTGTCGTCCAATCCGGCCCGCTTCGACGTGAAGAAGGCCGAAGCGATCAACTCCGCGCATATCCGGTTGCTGGCGCCGGCCGATTTTGCCGATCGCTTGGTGCCGTACCTGCAGGCGGCCGGATCATTGTCGGCAGTACCGACTGTCGAAGATCTGAGCCTGGTCACGGCGGCGGCGCCGTTGGTGCAGGAGCGTTCCAACCTGATGGTCGATGCCACCAAGATGCTCGCCTTCCTGTTCGTGGATCAGGCGGCGTTCACGCTCGACCCGAACTCGGCCACCAAGACTCTCAATGCATCGGCAGTTCCGGTCCTCGAGGCGGCGATCGGTGCGCTGGCGGAGTTGGACGAGTTCGACGCGGCGAAGATCGAATCAACGCTGAAGACGACATTGATCGACGGGCTCGCTCTCAAGCCCAGAGTGGCCTTTGCCTCGCTGCGGGTGGCTGCCACCGGTAGTACCGTGTCCCCGCCGCTGTATGAATCCTTGGAATTGCTCGGGCGGGAGAAGACGATGATCCGGCTGACCGCGGCGCTCGCGGTGGCGCGGGAGTCCTCTTCGTGAGCACCGGCATTTCCCCGGACTCGGGGTTGCGGTGGAAAGCCGTCCTTTTTGATGTCGATGACACCTTGGTCGACTTCGGCGCATCGGCTGTGGCTGGAGTCCGGGATCTGCTGGGCGACATCCTTGCCGACGCCGGGAGCGGTTTGGAGGACGGCCTGGACGAACAGTGGGTGGAGCTCACGGAGTTCTACTATCCGCGTTTTCTCAGTGGCGAGATGACTTTCCTGGACATGCAATTGGCCCGGATGTCGGCGCTGCTGAGCTGGGCCGGGGCGGTGGTCCCGGATCGAGATGGGTTGATCGATCTGGAACATCGTCGCCAAGAGGTGATGACCAGGCACTACCAGCTCTTTCCCGATGTGTTGCCGACATTGGAGGCTGCCGTGCAGGCGGGTCTGGTGATCGGTGTCGTGTCCAACAGCGACGGGCCGCATCAGCGGGCGAAACTGGCCGCCGTCGGGTTGGCCGATACCTTCGCGGCCGTCGTCATCTCCGGCGATCTCGGGGTGGCCAAGCCGGAAGCCAAGATCTTCCTCGCCGGCTGCCGCGAACTGGCCCTGGAACCGGCTGAGGTCGCCTACGTCGGCGACAAACTTGACGTCGACGCCCTGGGCGCCGCCGGCGCCGGTCTGACCGGGATTTGGCTCGACAGACTGGGCACTGCCAATGCCCTGGACGTGCCACCGACGGTGTGCGTCATCTCATCCCTGGTCGATCTACCCATGCTGTGGACCGCGCCCGCCGGATCTGGTGGAGCTCCTGGCAGTGCGGATTTCTCGAGTCCCTGACCTGCGGATTGGTCCCATCCTGGGTCGGGCTGTAATATCGATCCTCGTGCCCGGCGGGCACGTGGACCACTGAACTCAGGGTCCTTTGGGGTATGGTGTAATTGGCAACACTAGGGATTCTGATTCCCT
>JBBSUU010000580.1:0-2290 GCA_038234115.1 Mycobacteriales bacterium | reverse complement strand
GAACGGCGCCTTCGATGAGCTTCGCGTCACGCGCCGCCTCACCAACACCCATGTTCACGACAACCTTGACGACGCCGGGGATCTGCATGACGTTTCCGTAGTTGAACTGCTCCTGCAGGCTGCCCTTGATCTCGGCGGCGTAGCGAGCCTTCAAACGCGGAACCTCTTTGGCGTTTGCATCTTTGAAAACTTCGGTTGACGTCATCAGATGTCCTTCCCGGTACGACGAGAAACGCGGACGCGACGGACCTTGTCGCCGGTCTCGTCCAGACGCGTTCCGATGCGGCCGGGCTTGCCGTCGGCGTCAACGACCATCACGTGGGAGATGTGGATGGTCGCTTCCTGGGTCACGATGCCGCCGGACTTGGCGCCACGCTCGGTGCTGGAGACCCGGGTGTGCTTCTTGATCCGGTTAACGCCTTCGACGAGGACGCGGTTGGTGTCCGGGTAGGCCTGAATGACCTTGCCCTTGGCTCCCTTGTCCTTGCCGGCGATGACGAGGACGGTATCGCCCTTCTTCACCTTCATAGCCATGGTTACAGCACCTCCGGTGCCAGCGAAATGATCTTCATGTACTTCTTGTCGCGCAACTCGCGGCCGACCGGCCCGAAGATACGAGTGCCACGAGGATCGCCATCGGCCTTGATCAGGACAGCGGCGTTCTCGTCGAACTTGATGTAGGAACCGTCTTGACGACGCTTTTCCTTCACCGTGCGGACGATGACGGCCTTGACCACATCGCCCTTCTTGACCCCGGCACCGGGGATTGCATCCTTGACAGTGGCGACGATGATGTCGCCAATGCCCGCGTAACGGCGGCCGGAGCCACCGAGAACGCGGATGCAGAGGATCTCCTTGGCGCCGGTGTTATCGGCTACCCGGAGTCGAGACTCCTGTTGAATCACTGCATACCTGTTTCTTTTGGTGCATTACTGGTACTGCCGACCGACACACTAAAAGGCAAGAGGAAGTTCAGGCGTTGAAGCCTGACTTTTCGCTCTTGCCTTGCTCGCCGGTAACGGCTCGCGTCAGTCTGTGCGGTGAGACAGTGCCCTGGCGGGATTTCCGACCTCGCCAGGCCAGAGTTGCTGTACTGCTGGTGTTCGGCTCTTGCGAGCCTGACACCCAGTTGGCCAGCGTACGCCATGACCTGTACCAATACCAATTCGGCGGCTACCGTCCGGACGCAGGTCAGAGTGCATGTCGTTTGGATCACTGGACCGCCCGGATCGGTGGGCGGCGAACAACCCGTCAGCCGACGAGCGAGCCGGCGACAATCTGCCAGGCCAAGGCCGACTTGGCCACCAGACTGAGCACCAGGTAAACCTTTTCGCCGTAGCCGTAGTCGGCCCATTTACCGATGCGGCGGTATTGCAGCCACTGGTTGAGCGCGAAACTCATGAAGAAGACGAAGAGCGACGCAGCGATGCCATAGACGAAGCCCGGGACCTCGCCGCCGGCCCCGATCAGGTTGATCAGGATGGCGACCCACGGCGCGGCCCCCGCCACGCAGCCGAACCAGAACGGCAGCATCGTCGTGCGCGTCCGGCCGGGCGGGTTCATCAACTCCTGCAGCCAGCCGAAGAGGATCATCGCGACGTTGGCTCCGATGACGAGCACCACCTCGGTGATCCCGGTGAGCGAGAAATAGAAACCGATCAAAATCACCATGATGGTGGCACTGAAGGAGTATTCGATCCACCGGAAGCGGTTCAGCCCGTTGCGTAAATCGGTTTCGTAACGGGGGCGCAGCACGGTCGCGGTCAGCAGATGGTCCAGCGCGGCGAACGCCAGAAACACCGCGATGGCGGGACCGATCGGGACGTCGAACAACGCATCTGGCGCGGGGCTGGCCGCACCGGGCGGACCGGTCGGGAACTGCGAGGTGACGGTGATGGCAAAACCGTTGGCCAAAATCAGGATGGCTACCGCCTGCGCGCCGTGCAGGAAGGCGAGGCCGAAGTTCCAGCGACGTAAATTGATCATTTTGCTATCGCTGACTGCGCTGGATTTCATGACTGTCCATTCCGGCTGATCAAGGTTCGGTGCTTCGGCGGATTTGTTCCCACTCGCCATCGTCGTCTTCGGCGCCGTCCACCGTGCCGTTGAGTGTTTCAGTGGTGTCTGCACCATTACCCGAATAGCCAATTTTCATCACTGAGGCGTTGATGATCCGGCCGGTCGACCGGCGCAGCGGGTCAAGGGCCGCCGGGAATCTGCGCCAGTTTCTGAAGCGGAGCGCGGGCGGAGGTCCACACGATGTTCGTGCGCAGGAGCGCGGCCGCCACCT
>JBBSUU010000579.1:0-2303 GCA_038234115.1 Mycobacteriales bacterium | reverse complement strand
GCGGGTCTTCGAAAGCGACATGGTGGCCAAGCCGGATCCCTCGACCTTCCAGGTTCTGCCCTGGGAAACCGACGGTGGTCGGGTCTACTCGGCGCGGATGTTCTGCGATATTTCGATGCCTGATGGGTCGCCGTCCTGGGCCGACCCGCGGCATGTTCTGGGCCGAGTCATGGCCGACGCGGCATCCATGGGGTTCAGCTGCTACGTCCATCCGGAAATCGAATTCTTCCTGCTCAAGGATCTGCCGCAGGATGGTTCCTCGCCGATTCCGGCCGATAATGGCGGATTCTTCGACCAGGCCTCCCATGACACCGCCCCACATTTTCGTCGCCGAGCGATCGAATCGTTGGAGGCGATGGGGATTTCGGTGGAGTTCAGCCATCACGAGGGCGCTCCTGGCCAACAGGAAATTGACCTGCGGTACGCCGACGCGTTGACGATGGCGGACAACATCATGTCGTTCCGCTACGTGATCAAAGAAGTCGCGCTGACGCAGGGGGTACGGGCCAGCTTCATGCCCAAACCATTCCCCAAACAACCGGGATCGGCCATGCACACCCACTTCTCGTTGTTCGAAGGGGAAACCAATGCCTTCTATGACGCCGACGACCCACATCAGATGTCGCCCACCGGCAAGGCATTCCTGGCCGGCGTCCTGAAGCATGCACCAGAGTTCACTGCGGTGACCTGCCAGTGGGTGAACTCCTACAAGCGGCTGGTTCTGGGTGGTGAAGCACCGACAACGGTGTGCTGGGGACAGGCCAATCGCTCGGCATTGGTTCGGGTGCCGAACTACTCACCGGGCAAGTCCTCCAGCCAGCGCATCGAGGTTCGTTCGCCGGACTCCTCCTGCAATCCCTACCTGATGTTCGCCGTGATCATCGCGGCCGGCCTCAAGGGGATCAAAGAAAATTACGAACTGCCGGCTCCGGCCGAGGACGATGTGTGGTCGCTGTCGGAGACGGAGCGGCGGGCAATGGGTTACGTCGACCTGCCGGATTCCCTGGGACACGCGCTCGAACTGATGGAGCGCTCAGAACTCGTCGCCGAAACTCTCGGCGAACATGTCTTCGATTTCTTCCTGCGAAACAAAAAGGCTGAATGGGAGGCCTACCGCCGCCAGGTCACTCCGTTCGAGCTGAAGCGATACCTCGCGCTGTAATTCGAAAGTCGGGCCGGAATCGTAGATGGCACCTAAACAGGATCTGATCATCGAGCAGATCGGCTCGGCGGTGCTCTTCGCCGAGTCGGTCGAACCGCTCCTCATCGCAGATCCGGTGCGCAACACCCACGCTGTCGGCTGGTTGGATTCCACCCTGCAAGCTGAGCAAGCCGTGGCCGCCGAGGCCAACGCGAGAATGTTCGGGGCCAGTTCGGTCGATCTGGAACCGCAAACGCAATGGCCGCCCATCATGCAGGTGGTGCGACAGAGAGACACTGTGATTGCGGCCGCCATCCAGGGCCGCCGATCTGGCCTGACGAGCATTCTGGCGCCGAACCTGGCTTCGGAAACCGCCGCTCACGCAATGTTTCTCGTGGGTTCTGAACTTGCCTCGGTAGGGCCGCACATCACCTCCCTGACCGGTCCCACTGCAGCAGTGGAATCGATGAATGCAGGTCTGGCGGCAGCCGGTGGGGCCCATTTTCACATCACTCTGCGGACTACCCTGCAGGAGTTGGGGCAGTTACAGATGCCGGACCCAACCCCGGGCTGGAGCCGCCCGCCCGATCCGCAGGATGAGGCCGAGATGGCCATGCTGGCGCGGTGGCAGCAAAACTTCAGCCGCGATGTCGGGGTGGGCGATCAACCCGCGCTGAACTCGGGCCAGCAGGCCGGCGAATCCCGGCGGCGATCACGAGTGCTGTTCTGGTGCAACCAATCAGGGCCGGTTGCGATGGCCGCCTACGGCACCGATGGTGCGGGTGCAATCCTGCGGGGTTGCGCGCGCATTTCCCAGGTTTACAGCCCCGATGAGCATCGCGGGCACGGCTTCGGCAAGGCGGTGACGCACGCGGTGTGTGCCGACGCCCGGCGGCGTGGCGCCCGGCGGCTACTGCTCTTCGCCGATATCAAGGCCGGCGCGGCGAACAGGATCTGTCAGCAACTGGGTTTCCGGCCGGTCACCGAGTTCACGTTCATGAATCGGATCAGCTGAATTGGATCATCTGGCTGGACCGGACCGTCTGGCTGGACCGCTTGAACCCCCAAAAGAAGAAGCCACGTTCGAGGTCAGGACAGCAGGGTACGAGTGGCCAATTCGCTGAGCAAGGTTGCCAACTCCCGGTCGTCCAGCCGAGAGGTG
>JBBSUU010000578.1:0-2303 GCA_038234115.1 Mycobacteriales bacterium | reverse complement strand
TTCCCGCCCGGGGGCTTGTTTTTGGGCCGCTTTTTGCCCCAGCCCCGCACCTCTGGGGGGTCCGGGGGGGGGGGGGGTGGGCCCGGGATTGCCTTTGCCGGTGGCGCCGCCGGAACTCCCAACCGCGCCGGAACGGTGACGCCGGGCAGCGCGGCGTAGGCGGTCACCACTCGTTGCGCGAACGCGCCGCTGGACATCCCGGTTACAGCTGTCTGAGCGGCGACGTCGTTGCGTGCCACCATTGCCGCTTGGAGGGCGATGGCAATGCCGGCCGGAGTCTGTCCGCCCGGCGCCGCGCTCTGGCCTACCGGTGGCTCGTGACCGGTGATCCGAAGATAGTCTCCCGGTCGTTGCTGATATTCATCCTGCAACCCGATCAAGTGGCCATATTCGTGCGGAATGGTGCTCGCCGCGCGGGTGTCGCCGACAAACCAGATACCCGAGTTGGCCCGATCGGTCCCCGGCTTGACCAGCACACTTTGGGCGTCCGAGCCGCTGCCCCGAATCATCTGGAAATCGATCGGCAACTCACGAGCCGGCGCTGTGCTGACCCCCTTGAACCGATTCCACAGCGCACCGACGTGCCCGAACCAAGCCCCGGGAGGCGTCAGTCCGGCAAAGTTCACCTTGACCGTCACCATCATGCGATCGGCGCCGATTTCCCAGGAGTAGCGGCTGGCGGTGGCTCCGGCTTTCCCGAAGGTGGCGCCGCCGGTTTCTTCATGCCATTGCCGCTCGATGAAGCCGACGGTAGACCCGGGCGCGACGGTGTCCAGGGCAACCCAGGTGGTTGCGTCCGCGATACCGGTGCCGGCAATCGGCGGCACTCTTGAAGTTTGAAATGCTCGCACCGCAGCGGTGGTCAATGTTCCGAAGGCGCCATCGACCCGTAGCGGGGGTGCCGCTCCCGCCGCGTTGAGTTTCTGCTGGAGTTCCTTGACGGCCGGGCCTTTCAGGCGACCGCCGGCTCCCACCGTGGGGTGTATCGAGGTGCCGGCATCGTGCACCCCACGCGGATCTGCCACGCCGCTATCAGTATGTTGTTCCACCGACGCTCCGGTAGACCCTTCCAGCGCGTTAAATCCACCGGCTGCCGCCTTGTCCAATGCTGTCCACATCGCGGCATCGATGATGCCAGTTGGTGCCCGGCCCATCCGTAGCACCTCGAACAACATCACCGGCGCCACCATCTCCGGGCCGTAAAGGCCGTTGATGATCAGCCGCGGGGTAGCGCCGACCACGTTCAGCTTCTGTTGGGCAAAGCCGACGTCCTGGCTATCCGCCCCGGGACTGAAAGCCCCTCGAACCGGGGCGGGCAACGCAGCGAAGACAGTATCGAGCTGGGTCCAGGTCGCCAGGTCGAGTTCCGTATTCGGTGGCGCAATGCCGTGACCGGCTTTGAAGTTCTGCACTGCGGCTCGGGTCAGGGTGCCGTACACCCCATCCTCGGTCAGCGGATCGACCGACGCCTGGACACGACTCAGTTTCCGCTGGGCCTGTCGCACTTCCTCGCCATGCGAGCCGGTTCGCACTACGGAGTGCACGGTGGCTGCCGGCACCGTTACCGGGACAGCCTGGCGCTGAAGGGATCCCAGCCCGGCCAGCGCCCGATTACCCACCTGCCCTTGAAGTCTGAGCACACCTGTCGGCCCCGGCGGCGCTTCGGGTCGGGTGCGGGTCGGGCCGCTCGGGTTCCGAGTCGCGGGGTGCTGTTTCTCCACTTCGGGCACTCTCGCAGTGTCCGGTTTACCGGTGGTCCCCCGCCCCGACGTTGGGGCACGATGCGAGGCAGATCTGTGCGCCCCTTCGCGCAACCCTTCACTTTCCCGGTCATCGGAGTATTATGTGTTAATGAGTTAAGACATTGAGTTGGGTCGACTGCCCGGTCGGCAGTGACCCACCGGAGAACCGAATCGATTGCGGGGACCGTCATGAATTTGGCATTTATTTTGATGTTGGTTGCGTTGGGGCTGGCTGCGCTCTGGGTGATTTGGACCGTTCGTTTGGCCATTCGAGCACGTCGGGGGCCTTCCCTTTCGCTGGATGCCTTCATCAAACACGATGGCGCTGTCGGCGGGTTATCCCGGTTTGTTGCCTTGGCAACCTTGGTAGCGGCTTCGGCAATTTTCCCGGATCACCCGTTGCCGATCTGGGTGGGTGCCGTGGCCGCCGTGCTCGTGGTGGGAGTTTGCGAAACCCGCTGGCCACGGCCATCTGGTCAACTGCGCTCAGCGCCGCTGGTTTCTCGGCGCACCCGTGATTTGGTGCCGACCCTCGGCGGAGTCATGGCCCTCACCGGCCTG
>JBBSUU010000577.1:0-2304 GCA_038234115.1 Mycobacteriales bacterium | reverse complement strand
CGGAACCAGGACGCAAGCTCGAGAATGCCGTATTCCTGCTGCATCTGGGCGAAGTGGGCGTTCTCGAAGAAGAACAACCACATCGCGGTCAGCCCGAGTGCCCAGGTGCCCTTGTTGAGCCGCGGATATCGGACGTACCAGAGCCGGATCAGCCCGGCGATCATCACGGCCGTCCCGAAGTAGAGCATCGCGTGGGAGGGCGACCAGGCGGTCAGGTCCAGTCCGTTGAGCCGGTGATTGATCACGTCGATCGGCGCGGCCACCAGAAAGATTCCGGTGCCGATCTGCATGATCCGCAGCGAGAGCTTGTCGGCGCCGTAACCGGTGAAGGAGTGGGTCAGGATCAAGACGATGGCGATCCCGGTACCGACCGTATTCAACAGGTGCGGCGGCGCCAGATCATCGCGGAGCCACTTGAAGTGCCAGGACACATCCCAGGACGAACCGAGCACCTTGCAGATCAGGGCGACGAGCCACCAGTGCAGCATCAGCTTCTGGGTGGATTCCGGAGTGGCTCGACCGGGTACACCCCGGGTCCAGTAGGTACGCATGAAGGCATTGAGCCGTTGTCTGCTCAAAATGCTCATGTCGGTTCCCCACTCTTCAAGCCTGTTGACCGTCACCTGGAATCGGGCTCGTCACGCGAGGAAACCCGGCTTACGGCGTCATTACCTTGTAAAGGGTACGGCGTTGACCACGCCCCTGGTCCAATTTTGGGATCAGCGGCACCGTCACCGACGAAGACGCCGGCAACCTTCCGGCCGCCCCTGGTCGGGTGTCCTGGTCGGGTTGTCGAGTCAGATCGGTGAGCAACTCCGTCGGTCAGACCGATTGATCAGACCGATTGGTCGGCCGCGAGAAGATCCTCTTCGTCCTCCAACGCCGGATACATGGCATGAACCAACGGCCCGGCCGGATCCCCGGTACGGGGGTCGAGGCCACAGATGTAGCCGCCCGCAACACCAATCGAGAGCAACTGCTCGACCAGGTCATCGCCTTCCAGATCGATCGGGCTGAGGTCATTCCCGCGGGCGTCGAATTCCATTCGGGCCGCATGACCGCTGTCGGTGATCTTCAGGAGCGAACCGGTGGAGGCCAAGGAAGCGCGGGCGACCCCGATGATACCCAGGGCGTCATCCAGCGCATCCACCAGAGCCTTGGAGTTGGTTTCGGTGAAAGCGCGGATCAGGGCTGGTCGGGTGCCCGCCACCCGGGTGCCATCGGCGAAAGAGGAAGCTGCCAGCGACAAGGCCAACGGGCCGCCCTGTTCGCCGACCTGGGCCAGCGCCAACGCCAGCAGATGGGGGAGGTGCGAGACGCGGGCCACCGCCCGGTCGTGATCAATGGCCTCGCAGGTCACCACGTGACTGCCCACAGCCAAGGCGAGCGCGGCAATCGGGAGCCAGTCGGCGAGTTCGGTGTCCTCGGTGATGCAGGTAACCCAGGCCGCGCCTTTGAACAGATCGGCGGTACCGGCCAACCATCCGGAGTACTGGGTTCCCGCCATCGGGTGGGAGCCGACGAAACGACTTCGCGGTGCGTACTTCTCGACCTGCTCGGCGACCAAACCCTTGACACTGGCCACATCGGTGAGACGAACAGCGGGTGCCAGCTGGTTGATCTGCCGGAGTAGATCGGGGAACGCGGTCACGGGAGTGGCCAGCACCACCAACGCATCCTCGGCAACTGCCTGGGCCAGCGCCTGGGACAGATTTTCGGTGACCGAAAAGCCGTCGGCGATGGCGGCCAGCCTGGTCTGTTCACCGCGCGACCAGCCGAACACCTTCGTGTACTCGGCAGCAGCTCGCATCAGCGATCCACCAATAAGTCCCAGCCCCAGGACGCAAACGTGGGGCAGGGCAACCGGCGCCTGGGTGTTTTGTCTTAATTTTTCAGCCACCAACCCATTATTGTCCTTCGGCGACAGCCTTGGGCGGCACCGCTCACCTCAATTTTTTCCCTGATCCGGGCGGGTTGACTTCACGCGAGTTGCACTCTGCGGGGATGTTGAGGTCGGTCCAGCCAAATCTGTCTTGGCCGGAGGCGGACTTGCCGCGTACGGTAGGCCGCGTGAGCACCGATGGTTTTGCCGTGGCGGTTGTCCGCGCGGATGGCAAATGGCGTTGTTCGTTGTTGGCCGCCGAACTGCTGGACGACCTGGATGGCCTGATCACCGGCCTGCGTCGGGTGGCTGCCGATGGGGCGGTGTTCGGGCTGGTCTGCATCGATGAGGAATTTTTTGTGGTGATCCGGCCGATCCCCGGTGGCGTTTCGCTGCTGCTTTCCGACGCAACTGCCGCTCTG
>JBBSUU010000576.1:0-2312 GCA_038234115.1 Mycobacteriales bacterium | reverse complement strand
TGCCCAGGAGCATGAGAGACGGGTGGAAAGCGCCTGGGCCGCAGGCTATACCGGCGAGCTCGCGGCCCTAACCGTGGACCTGCCCGGACCGCACCAGGATGTCGTTGCGCAGGCGAAGCACAACTCTGATGTCCGTGAATGGTTGAACGAGTGGCGCTGGTGGTTCGGTGGGGCAGTCATCATGTCCGCGGTCTGGGGCGTCCAGGCGATCCGCTCGGAGCCAGACTTCTTCTGGCCACTCGCGCCGTTGGGGATCTGGGCAGCGATCCTGCTGGCGGTGGCGATTTGGCCGCGCCCCGGTGGCGACCGGCCCTGACAACTGAACCCTGGCAGTCAATCTCAGCAGATGAGGAGCAGGAGGGACCTTCGGAACAAGGAGACGGGACCAATGGCCCTGCCCGCCGGCGCTGGAATGGGATGAAGTCAGTGTCTGTGACCCCAAAACCAGCACCTCTACATGACTTGGGGCCAAGACAAAAGAAGCATGGTGCTAGTGTCCTGCGCCAGTAATTCGTTGTTAGTTGGTAGGATCGGGGTATGTCGAGAGGGCGCCCGGTCGCGTTGTTGGAATTGTCTGTTGAGGAGTCCGAGCAGTTGCAGCGGTGGGCTCGGCGGGCGAAGTCGTCGCAGGCTTTGGCGTTGCGGTCGCGGATCGTGCTGGCGTGTGCGTCGGGGTTGAACAACACTGAAGTTGCTGCGCTGGAGCGGGTTTCGAAACCCACGGTGGGTAAGTGGCGGTTCCGGTTCGTAGAATCGCGGTTGGATGGGTTGATGGATGATCCGCGGCCGGGTAAGCCGCCGACGATCACCGCAGCGCAGGTGGAGGAGGTGATCGTGGCGACGTTGGAATCTACTCCTGAGAATGCAACTCATTGGTCGCGGTCGAAGATGGCGCAACGGTCGGGGTTGTCGAAATCGTCGATCGGGCGGATCTGGCGGGCGTTCGAACTCAAACCGCACCGGGCCGATGGTTTCAAACTGTCCAACGATCCGCAGTTCGTTGAGAAGGTCTATGACGTGGTGGGTTTGTACCTGAACCCGCCCGAGGCCGCGGTGGTCCTGTGCGTGGATGAGAAGTCGCAGGTGCAGGCCCTGGGTCGGTCGCAGCCGGCGTTCCCGATGATGCCGGGCATGCCGGAGAAACGAACCCACGACTACGTCCGCAATGGCACCACCAGCCTGTTCGCCGCGTTCAACACTGCTGACGGCACCGTCATCTCCAGCCTGCACCGTCGACACCGGACCATCGAGTTCAAGAAGTTCCTCACCAAGATCGACGAACAGGTGCCCGCCGAACTCGAAGTGCATCTGGTCTGCGACAACTACGGCACCCATAAATCACCCGCAGTCCGGTCCTGGCTGATCGAGCATCCCAGATTTCACATGCACTACACCCCAACGTATTCCAGCTGGATCAATCAGGTCGAGAGGTTCTTCGCCTACGTCACCGCAGACCTACTTCAGCGCAGCCATCACAACACCGTGCAGCAGCTCGAAGCCGATATCCGGGCGTGGATAGACGAATGGAACGGCAACCCCAAACCATTCATCTGGACAAAGACCGCCGAGGAGATCCTCAACTCCCTCGGTCGCTTATTGAAACGAATTAACGGCGCAGGACACTAGAGCGAGAAACCTACCGCGTGCGGGGATAGATCTACGCTGGGCATCATGAGTTGGCGCCTGCTGGCATTACATGCCCATCCGGATGATGAATCCATCACCATGGGCGGCACTCTCGCTCTCTACGCCTCAACGGGGGTGCAGGTCACGCTGGTTACCTGCACCCTGGGGGAAGAGGGCGAGGTGATCGGGACGGACCTGGCCGGTCTGGTGGCCGCCGAAGCCGATCAGCTCGGTGGGTATCGGCTCACCGAACTCCGAGCGGCCTGCCGGGCATTGGGAGTCCAGGATCATCGTTTCCTGGGTGGCGTGGGTGCCTACCGCGATTCCGGGATGGCCGGCACGCCATCCGCCGAGCATCCGCGGGCCTTCGTGCACGCTGCTCTCGGCGGTCCGGATCACGGTCGGGCGGTGGCATCGCTGGTCGCCATCATCGACGAGATCAAGCCGCATATCCTGCTGACCTATGACGAGGATGGCGGGTACGGCCACCCGGATCATGTGACCGCGCATCAGGTGGCGGTGGAAGCGGCGAGAGCCGCCGGTGTGCAGCGGGTGATGGCGGTGGTTCGCCCCGCTTCGGCCGCCGAGACGGCCATTGCCAAACTCGAGGTGCCCGCCGGGTTTTTGCCGCCGACACCCCAGGATCTGGGATATTTGGTGCCTGCGCAGGAGGTTGTCGCGCAGCT
>JBBSUU010000575.1:0-2316 GCA_038234115.1 Mycobacteriales bacterium | reverse complement strand
CCGGCACGCCAATGGGTACGAGTTGGATCGGATCACCGATCGCATAGCGATCCGGATGGTCGACCGGGTAGCCGCCCATCAGGCCGGGTACGGAATCGCCGCCGACGCCGTCGGCAGCGGCTCGGGCCAAGTCGAGCACCCCGGCCTGGGAAATGACGCTGCTCGGTTTCACCTTCGGGTCGGCGCCCGGAGCGCCCGGCGGCAGCGTGTGTCTACCGGCCGCCCAGACCCCGAGCTGCCCGCCGGCCGAATGCCCGATGACCACCAACTTCTGGAACTCGAGATTCTCGACGGTGGAAAGGAGATCGATGCCGGCCGCGACGTCCAGGAAGGTTTCCGGGTAACCGCCACCATTGCCGTTGCGGCGGTACTCCAAATTCCACACCGGGTATCCGCGGACGACCAGGTCGGCAGCGAGCGGTCGACCAAGCTCCAGGTCGTAGACGTCGAACCAGAAGCCGCCGTGGATCAGGACCACCAGGGTGGTGCTGGGTTGAAACGGGATGGTCAGCTCGCCGAACTGGGACGGATCGGCACCGTAGGGCAGTACGACCGGATCGGGAGCGGCCGGCAGCGGGAGCGAAGTCGGAGTGGTGCCACAGGCTGTGAGAGCGCCACCGGCAAAAACCGATAGCGCCGTCCGCCGACTGACGGTGGCTCGGTCAGGGACGCCAACCCGCATCAGAAGCCACGGCTGCCGCCGCCTCCGCCGCCTCCGCCGCCGCCGCCGCCGAAGCCACTGCTTCCGCCGCCGCCGCCGAAGCCACGGCTGCTGCCGCCGCCGCCGAAGCCACTGCTTCCGCCGCCGCCGCTGCCCCGGGATGATCCACCCCCGAACCCACCGGACCCACCCCCCATCCAACCGCCAAAGCCGCCGCCTCTGCGACGCCGAGATCCACCTGACCAGCCGCCGTATCCGCCGCCCATCCAGCCGCCGGTGCCGAAGGAGTTGTCATCGTCATCCCACTGGTTATTGCGACGGCGTGATTCGGCTTCGGCCTGTGCTTGTTTCCGGGACAATTCAGCGCGACGAGCTTGCTCCAAGGCCTCGAAACGAGAATCGACTTCCGACCGCTTGGCCCATAGCTGCTTGCTGATGCTGGTCAGGGTCCCGAGTCCCTCGGCAATCGGAATCTGACCGTTCAGGACACCGGGAAGCAGCGCGGCGAGATGGTTGTCCAGCGGTTCGATATCCATCGGCTGGAAGTTCGGCTGACCGGCCAGTGAGCCCTGATTGGCTCCGACCGCCATCGCCATCTGGCGGGCTGCGGAAATCTCGGCAGCCCATTGATCCTGCCAGCCGGAATCCTGACGCAGCAGTGACACTCGGTTGGTAACCGATCCCATCTTGATGGCCAGGTCATCGAGCCACTTCTTCTCTGCATTGTGGTTGGTTCCGGATTCGGACACCTCCACCGCACTTTGTCCTTCGCGCTCGGACAACTGCACGTCAATGTCATTGAGATCAGAGGCCACCTGCTGTTGGGCGGCGCTGGCCGGGATCGCTCCGAGCAACACCTGGATCTGATCGACCCGTTGGCGCAGGTCCACCAGAGCCAACTGATTCTGCGCCATGACGGCGCGCTCCAGCTCTTTTGCGATAGCGGCAGCCTTGCGACGTTTGAAGAACTTGACCAACAGGTACACGTCGCCCAACTCCACGATGACCAGCACCACCCAGACACAGGTGTAGGACGGCTGAACAGCTGATTGAACTGCGGCGATGCCGGCCACCATACCGGCGGCCCAGGCGTTGGAGGAGAACTTGCTCCCCATCGCGTCCTGGATGGAGTTTTTGGCCGAGGCCATTTGCTGACCGGCGTTATATCCGTAGTACAGACCCAGTTTTCGGCTCTTGACGTCCACTGCCAGGATCACCGAGTTGGAGGCCCAGTCCGTGCTCTCCCAGCCTGCGGTGGCGCCCAAGGCCATCAGTTGCCTACGAGGATCGCTGGCGCCGCCGTCCAGCGTCACCACCACTATGTTGACCTTGTCGACCTTGGCCGCGGCGGCATTGATGTCTGCGATGTCGGAAGCACTCAGGACGCCCGCGTCATCGGTGACGGTGGTGGCGGCGTAGGCGGAACCGGGCACCAGGAACAGGGCGATCAGCGCGGCGAACAGTCCGGCGAGCAACCGAGAAATGATCTTCATACCCAGGGACTTTAGTGCCCGTGGCGATTGTGGACGGTCGATCCACGAAGGTCAGGCAGGTTGAGGCGAAGCAACGGATTCACGACGGTGTGGCTCGCACCGCCGTCCAGCCGTCCCGCCCGGGGGGGGGCCCGCGGGGCGGCGCAGGGGGCAGGGGGGGGG
>JBBSUU010000574.1:0-2318 GCA_038234115.1 Mycobacteriales bacterium | reverse complement strand
CGGCTCCTAATGGTGCAGTTGTCGGCCTCGGGATGGATGTTCCAGGTTGGCGGCAACTAACGGATGGATTGCAGCCCTGAGAGGTCCTGGTCGGGGTGCCCCCGGTGCGAACGCAAAAGGTTCGCAGGTCGTGCCGCCAAATGTGCCTGGCTGTGAGCTAAGGCTCTTCGCAGCGGCTGTGCAGCAGACCGCGAGACCCAGACCGGCTTGGAAAGATAGCCAATTCTCAGTCTACGCGCCCCGATTCTTCTGGGTCCTGCGGCATCAGGTCGTTCAGGATCTCGGTGGCCTCCGTGATCCGGTCCGTGTCGGCCAGGGCAGCGAGGGCGTCTAGCTCGGCATAGGCCTCGTCGGGTGTGCGGCCACGTCCGATGAGGACACCGATTGCCTCCCGGATCGTTGACTCGGCCGAAAGGACACCGATGATATCGGCCGAGCCGGCCACGGCGCGGTGCTGATCGAGGTCTCCCAGGTCGAACCTGCGACCGGTCAGGAACGAATGATCAGCGGCCATGTCCACAAAGGCACCGGCTGTCGCGGCGTAAAGAATCACCTCGATGCGCGGCCGGCCGGATGCGCTGGTGGATTCCGGAATTCGCAGGGAGGTACCGATGTCAGCCGGCTCGACCTGCACATCGAGCAGGGTGAAGCGCAGGACCACCTGGGTAGGGCCCGCCGCGGGCAAGTCGTCGGGTTCCAGCTCGGAGTATCCAAGCTCGGCGTAGTCCATCACGGTGATGGTGAGCCCGACGAAGGACGGCACCGCCAGGTGCACGTCGGTCATGAGTTGGCGGACCGTGCGGGCAACATCGGGCGCGAGATCTGCCTCTGGGGTATCCAGGACGGCGCTGAGTAGCGACAGCTCCGCTGCCAGTGCGTCGGTGATCTCCATCCGGTACGCGCTCCGTTGGCGCTCCCGAGCGCGGCAGTCATCAGCCCGGTGCCGGCCACGACGAGACGTCAAAGCGCGGTGGGAGGTGCGCGGCGAGAATCAGGACCCGTCATCGATGCACTTCCCGATCTCACCGTACGGCATCGGCCGCGGGTGTCGAATTCCATCACCCCTGCCGGTTTTCGGGAGGTATGCGATCGGTCACCTTCGGTCCTGTTGCAACCAGGCTTCCAATGCGCACCATGGTTGCGGCGACGGGACAATATTTCAAGTTGGCTCATCGACAATTCTATTCGGTGGGCGAAGCCATGGACCACGCTTGATCTTCAACTGCTGCTGGTGATGCAGCCCGCGGGCGAACACCGCTATCGCCTACCGGTGTGCCGCTTGGTCGGTCATCTGGCGAGTCCAAATTGTGTCTGACAGCAGTAAATGCGTTGTGGGAGAAAATCTGTCAGTATTTTGACGCGACGGGGGCTGGCCGATGGTTGGTCGCATCCGCAGGGTAGGTAGCCGCACAATCAAACACCACCGGCGATGACCCGGCACTGCCCGCTTTGAACCGGTGGAGCCGGGTTCACCGGCCAGTACACGTCGGGACCGGCATTGTTGTAGTCGCCGACCGCGGCGCGCGGCAGCTCGGTGATGACTGGGGTGATGTATGGCCGGGTGCTTGACCGCTGGTGCGGGATCGGTGACGTGGGCGGGTGGTCCTGCGGCCGATCGATTGTCAGACGGCCGTCCAACTGGATGCTGTTCATGATCGATGCTGCTCACGTCGCATGCTGGCAGACAGCTGCAGGGTAGCAAGCAGTTCCGGGCCTGGCACCGCGCGGCCCGGGCGGGCAAGTAGGCCCGCGTCACGTAGCGCTCCCGTCCATTCTGCTTTCAGGCCGGTGGGTAGCACCAGCATCGTCCACTGCTCGAGGAGATCCGGCAGGTTCAACCATGAGTAGATGTCATAGGGGGTGCCGACGGTCAGGCATCGCTGATATAGCGCGGACTTGCAGTCGGCCCGACTGAGGTCGCACGGGAGAGCAGCACAGAGCGGGTGGGCGAGCTGGTGCGGGAGTCGCCATACACCGATGTGCGGCCCGGCCAGCCGGGCCAAATCTACGGTGGCGGAGCAGTTTGCGCTCCACACTTGGCGGATCGTGACGAGCGCCGTTGGGGCGGTGGCAGTAACGGCCGCGGTGTCACGGTCGGCCCAGGTTGCGCTGTCGCGACGTTGCGCGGGGATCGGCGACATCAGTAACCAGTTAACGCCCTTCGCAGGGGGATCGGGTGTGCGTGGTTGGTAGGTAGCTGCTGGTGCCTTCATGGTCGGCCCTTCGAATGACTTTGAGGGTTTATCGATGTGGAATCTGAGCGGGCGTGCTCGTGCATGCAGACGGCTGGTGACGGCGTAGCGACAAAGGTTGGCCTG
>JBBSUU010000573.1:0-2325 GCA_038234115.1 Mycobacteriales bacterium | reverse complement strand
CGGCGAGGAATCGGGCGTTGGCTCTCATGCGACGGAACCGGTCGGCGTCCAGATCATCGGCCAGTTGGCGCATCGTGGGGTCAAGGAGCGCGGCTTCGCGCACCAAGCCGAGAATCGGGGCAACTCGAGGCGCCACCTCGCCGGCGAGTTTCGCCCACCCCCTCACCACGGCCCTCGGATCGGGCAGGTCGCGCAGCCGGTCCGAGCGATTCTCGGCCGCCACCGGTCCCGCGCCGAGGAGGGCGCGGGCGCGCAGTTCTCGGACCAGCCCGGCCTTGCCGCCGAACCCCTTGTAGACCGTCTCGGGTGACACGCCGGCCGTCTCGGCGATGCTGGCGATGGTCGTCGCGGAGTATCCATGTCTAAAGAACAGTTCCTGCGCGGCATCCAGGACGACGTGCCGACGTTGCTCGGCCTTGACTCTGCGTCGTGATGCGTCGTACTGGCGGACCCCCGGGACCCCCGGGGAATCATGTCAAGATGCCCGGCTGGCTTGTTTCGTGGAATCATTTGATTTTGCCCGGATGATCGGCTTCCTTGTGGCTCCTTGTTTGGCGGTGGTGAGAGTCAGTAGTTCGGCGGCGAGTGCCTGGATCTGGCGTTGAATCGCCGCCGGGTTCAGCGGCTTGTTCTCGGTCTTGAGGTTCGCCTTGACCGTTTTGGCCACGGTGCCCCCATCGGCCAGGACTCGTTGGAACGGTGTGGCCGGAAGATCGTATTTCTTGATCATCTTCGCGCCGATCCGCGTCTTGGACACCAGTTTCTGCTGCGGCCCGAAATGATTTGTCAGCAGCCGTTGCAACTCCCAGATGCGGTTCAACAAGTCGAGCTCGCCCGCAGTGTCGTAACGGTGATAGCCGACCGTCTGGCGGACGATGTGCCAGTTCTTTTGCTCCACATGGGCGCCGTCATTCTTATTCCCCGACCTCGACCTGGTGAACGTCAGATTCTCCTTCTCGCACCAGCGCAACAACTCCCAGTTGATGAACTCGCTGCCATTGTCTGAATCGATGCCCAGGATCGGGAACGGGAAACTCGCGGTGGCGTCCTTGATCGCCGCGAACACCCACTTCTGGGCCTTGTTCCTCACCGACCGGGTCTCGGTCCACCCGGTGGCAATATCGGTGATATCAAGGGTGAAACAGAACTCTCCCCGGCTGTTTCCGCCCTCATGGCCGACCAGATCGATCTCCACAAACCCCGGCACCGCATCATCCCATTCGGCCCAGGTCCGCATCGGGATCGAATCCTTCAACAACGTGCCCGGCTTGGTATGAGACCTGCCCCGCGGATCCAGTTTCGCCCGGTCGGCTTTGAGCCGCCGGTCGATCGTGGCCGGCGCGATCTTCAACAACAACGCCGCCGTGGAATCGTCGACATTAAGCTCGCCGAACCGTCGCAACCGTGGCACCAGGTCCGGCAACGCCGCCGCCAACAGCCGCCCACACGGTGTTCCCTGCACCGCCCACAAGAACCTCAACGCCTCGATCACCGGCTCGCCATAGGTCGGCGGCCGGGGTGGCCGCGGCTTCACCGGCCGCAACACCAACGCCAACCGCAGAGCTTTGCGCGCATGGTCGCGATGCCAGCCAGTTGTTGCGCACAACTCATCCAAAATGACCTTCTTCCCCGCCCGACCCGACCGCGCATACCGGGTCGCAATCGTCTTGGTGACAGCCCTGCGTTCACTCATCGAAAGCTCCATCACTCACAGTCCCGAGACCACCAACGCCGTCCCGGCAGACACACCGCTACGCGGGCACCATCAAATGATTCCTCGATAGCCCCTACGCGGGCATCTTTGATGAGTCAACGCGCGCTCTTGCGATGACAGGCACTCCGGCGATACAGTCGCATTAGAAATTCAACGTCGTCCCAGACCATGACGGCCTCATCAGATTCGATGAAGGTGGTCCGGGGATGAACGCACAGTCGTACGCATTTGACCCTGTCGCGTCGGCACCGCCGATGCGATGGAAAGCCTTACCTGTTCCAGCCAGCAGGAGCCAGGTCGGACCAGCAGCTGTCCGGGAACGCTCTGTCATCAAGGTTGTTCTCAGGTCGAAGAGTCGGAGGGTGCGCCGGGCGGCGAAGCTGTTCGACCGCCACGGAACCGCTCTCGGCACCATCGCCAACGTCTTGGCCAATGACCCGCTCTATACGGAGGCGCTGGTGGTGGAAGTTATCGCCTCCCGACCCGTCCGACAGTTGACCGATCAGAACACTAAGCGGCGTTCCGTTCGCGAACTGGCAGCCGCGGTCTATGTGGCATGGTCATGTCGTCCCGTGCCTACCCCACCGCTTTTCATCGCGGGCGCCAGGCCG
>JBBSUU010000572.1:0-2348 GCA_038234115.1 Mycobacteriales bacterium | reverse complement strand
CTTGTCCGCAATCCGGACGTAACGATTAATAGGGGAGAATCTGCGTTCGTGACCAATGAACTTCCTGACGCCCGACCAGCAACCACCACTGAGCAGGACAATCACGCCCCTGACGCTGATCTGCGTGCCGACGTCCGTCGTGTGGGCGTTCTGCTGGGGGAATCCTTGGTGCGCCAACACGGTCAGGATCTGTTGGACCTGGTCGAGTCAGTGCGCGCGCTGAGTAAAAAGTCCAAGGAAGCCGCCGACGGCTCCGACCGCGCGGCGGCCCGCGCCCAGGTGCGCTCGCTGCTCGCGGGTCTCCCGTTGGATCAGGCAACCCGCCTCGTCCGGGCCTTTGCCTCCTACTTTCATCTGGCCAATGCAGCCGAGCAGGTACACCGGGTCCGCTCGCTCCGGGATCGGCCGGCCGGCAACGGATGGTTGGCCGAAGCGGTTGCCGAGATCGCCGAGACGGCTGGGCCCGAAGTACTGGAAAAAGCGATTGCCGGCCTGAAAGTCCAACCGGTCTTCACCGCCCACCCAACCGAAGCATCTCGACGCTCCGTGCTCACAAAACTTCGCGAACTGTCCGACATCCTCAGCATCCCCACCACCGCAGACACGGCCGCCCGGGCAAAACAGGATCACAGCCTGGCCGAATTGGTCGACCTGATCTGGCAGACGGACGAGCTGCGCCAAGTCCAGCCGACGCCGGTGGACGAGGCGCGGAACGCCATGTACTACCTCACCGACATCATCGAAGAGACGATCCCGGACCTGGCGACCGATCTGGCCGATCTGCTTGCTGCGCAGGGAGCGGCGATGAGTCCGCAGAGCGCACCGCTTACCTTCGGGTCGTGGATCGGCGGGGACCGTGATGGCAATCCGAATGTGACTCCAGCGATTACCCGTGAGGTTCTCCGACTACAAAATCAGAGCGCAATCGGCATCATCATTCGGCAGATCAACAAGTTGATCAGGGCATTATCTATCTCCAGCGCGATCGTGGGGCACTCCGACGCCCTGGCCGAATCGCTGCGGCTGGACATCGTGAATCTGCCTCGGTTGGAGCAGCGAGTTCTGGAACTCAACGCCCAGGAGCCCTACCGACTGAAGTTGACCTGTATGAAAGCCAAACTGCTCAACACCAGGCTGCGGGTTGACGGTGGTACCGCCCACGAGCCCGGCCGCGACTACGCCAACATATCCGAATTGCAATCAGAGCTGGTACTTCTCCGGGAGTCGTTGCAGGACAACGGCGGCGCGCTTGCAGCCAACGGCCTGGTAACTCGACTGGAACGCACGATATCGATGTTCGGGTTGCACCTGGCCACGATGGACATCCGGGAACACGCTGATGCGCACCATGACGTTCTTGCGCAACTCGTGGACCGACTGGGCGAACAATCCTGGGCCTACCACGATCTTCCTCGTGATGCCCGGATGCGTTTGCTGTCAACGGAAATGGCTTCCCGGCGTCCGTTGGCCAGTTCCCTTCCCCCACTGGACACCGCCGGCATCAGGACATTCGGTGTCTTCGGCGAAATCGTTCGGGCCCTGGACACCTACGGCGATGAAGTCATCCAGACCTACATCATTTCGATGACCCGCGGCGCCGATGATGTGCTGGCCGCCGCGATCCTGGCGCGCGAGGCCGGGTTGATCGACGTGCACGGAACCGGCTCCGATGGTCGAAAACCTTTTGCGCGGATCGGTTTCGCTCCCCTGCTGGAGACCGTGGATGAACTGCGCAAATCCGGTCAAGTGCTGGACGAGCTGCTCAGCGACCCGACCTACCGGTTGATCGTGCGACTGCGAGGAGATCTGCAGGAAGTCATGCTGGGCTACTCCGATTCCAACAAGGAGGCCGGAGTGACCACTTCACAGTGGGAGATCCATAAAACACAACGCACCCTGCGGGATGTCGCAGCCCGACATGGGGTGAAACTCCGCCTGTTCCACGGCCGCGGCGGTTCGGTCGGCCGGGGTGGCGGTCCCACCTATGATTCGATTCTTGCGCAACCACATGGGGTGCTTGACGGCCTGATCAAGTTCACCGAACAGGGCGAGGTGATCAGCGACAAGTATTTGCTGCCTGAGCTGGCTCGGGAAAACTTGGAGTTGACCGTCGCGGCGGTGCTTACCGCCTCGACCATGCACAAGTCACCCAGACTTTCCGACTCGGAGTTGCAACGCTGGGACGAGACCATGACGACGGTCTCTGACGGCGCCTTCACCTCCTACCGAAAGCTTTTCGATCACCCTGACCTGCCGGCCTATTTCATTGCCTCCACACCGGTGGAGCAGCTCGGATCGTTGAATATCGGATCTCGGCCGTCCAAGAGGCCGGCATCCGGTGGCGGATT
>JBBSUU010000571.1:0-2359 GCA_038234115.1 Mycobacteriales bacterium | reverse complement strand
GGAGCTGGTTGCTGCGCTGTGTGAGAGCGGCCCGGAGCATCTGGATCGGGTATTCAAACTCGCCTACGTCCAGGCTGACGATGAGCAGGCGCGGCTTCGGGTGGTCATCGACCAGGTTTCGCTGCTGACCGATGAGCAGGCAACCGCCAGGCACCGCCGCCTGGTGGGACCCCAGATCTAAATATTCGTCAGTCTTCACCTTTCGAACATGCCGGTAGCGTAAGAGCTCACCCTGAAAACTGGCTGACCTGCAGCAAACCTGTAACGCGGTGGACACCCGATGAAGTGCCGCTCGGCGGGGACATAGACTCGCTGACGTGGCCGGCCGGATTGTAGATACCGATAAGGAGCGCGTACGAGAGCTCAATCGGATCGAGGCCGTGGTCGGGGAGTATGTGTCCCTGAAAAATGCCGGTGGCGGCAATATGAAAGGGCTCTGCCCGTTCCACGATGAGAAGTCTCCGTCGTTCAACGTTCGGCCTTCTCATGGCACCTATCACTGCTTCGGCTGCGGTCAGGGCGGTGATGTGTTCACCTTCATCGCCGAGGTCGAACACCTGAACTTCATGGAGGCCGTCGAGCGCCTCGCCGACCGGGTGGGTTACAACCTGAACTACGTCGAAGGCGGCAGTTCGGTCCGGGTTGAACGCGGCACCCGATCACGCATTATCGCGGCGAACAAGGCGGCCGCGGAGTTCTACACCGAGCAACTCGCAACCCCTGCAGCGCAGACCGCCCGACAGTTTCTGCTGGACAGAGGCTTTGATGCCGACGCCGCGGTCCGCTTCGGGTGCGGGTACGCACCGGACGGCTGGGACCAGTTGGTCAAAGCTCTGACCGCCAAAGGTTTTACGCTGAAGGAGCTCTACACCGCCGGGTTGGCCCGGGAGGGTCAACGTGGTCCGATCGACAACTTCAATCGACGGCTGCTGTGGCAGATCCGTGACGCGGCCGGCGATGTGGTGGGTTTTGGTGCCCGGCGAATCTTTGACGACGACAGAATCGAAGCCAAGTACGTCAACACCCGAGATACGCCGGTGTATCACAAGTCCCAAGTTCTCTACGGTCTCGATCTGGCAAAGAAAGAGATTGCCAAACAGCGCCAGGCCGTGGTGGTCGAGGGCTATACCGACGTGATGGCGATGCACGCCGCCGGGGTGATGACCGCGGTGGCATCCTGTGGCACCGCCTTCGGCGACGAACACATTTTGGTGCTGCGCCGGTTCCTGATGGATAGCGACAATCATCGCGGGGAAGTTATCTACACCTTCGACGGTGACGCTGCGGGCCAGAAGGCGGCTTTGAAAGCCTTTGATTCGGACCAGAAGTTTGCCGGCAACACTTCCATCGCTTTGGCACCGGATGGTTTGGATCCCTGTGATCTGCGGCTACAGCATGGGGACACCGCTGTTCGAGATCTGGTGAGCAACAAGAAACCGCTCTTCGAGTTTGCGATTGCCTCCACGCTGCAGGGTTTCGACCTGAACACCGCGGAGGGCCGGGTAGCCGCCGGGCGCACCACGATCCCGATGGTGGCCAAGATCAAGGACACGCAGCTTCGCGACGATTACGTGAACGTGCTGGCCGGTTATCTGGGCAGTGAACCCGCCGACGTCAAAGGCCGTGTGCGCAAGGCAGTCTCAGATGCAGCGGTGGCTGCTCGCAATGCTGCAGCCGCACCGGCGCCGCGGCCGATCGGTAACGCGGTCAACGCCACGGTCGGCGGCGACGGACCACGGACCACAACCGTGACGCCGACACCGCCGCCGGCGCGAGAGGAGCCCAAACCGCGCCAGCCCAAACCGATCGACCCCACCTTTGTGGAACGTGAATCGGTGAAACTGGCGCTGCAACAACCGGACCAGGTCGCCGGCGCTTACGAGCAGATCGAGGCCTCCGCGTTCACCGAGCGGGCCTACGGACGTATTCACGAGGCCATCCTGACGGCCGGCGGCACCGAATCGGGTTTGACGGGCGCGGCATGGATGTCTGCGGTCGATGGCCAACTCCCGCGCGGAATGCTCTCGTCGCTGCTCACCGAATTGGCGGTGGAACCGTTGCGACAACGCGGGGTTGAAGTGGTTGCGCAGGATGGGGGTGGCATTTTGGCCGCGATGTCGCAGCGCACCGCCGCCGCCGCCATGAAAGAGTTGCGCTCGGCAATGCAACGGGCGGCAGCGGCCGGCGACTCGGCGGCGCTGGGTCAGATCGCCCTGGATCTGCAAGCGACCGAGGCTTACTGGCGGGCCTTGCGGGAGCGGGCCAATCAACTGGGTGGGGGACTGTAGACGTGAGGTGGCCATTCGCCCGTTCCCGGATACCGGCTGCGCTGTCGGCGGTACTGGGCCCGGAGGAGATC
>JBBSUU010000570.1:0-2362 GCA_038234115.1 Mycobacteriales bacterium | reverse complement strand
CCTTATTCTGTTCCGGGCCATCCAGGGCATTGGCGCCGGGGCGATCCAGCCGATCTCGATGACCATCGCCGGCGACATCTACACCTTGGAAGAACGCGCCAGGGTACAGGGCTACCTGGCGAGTGTGTGGGCCATGTCAGCGGTGGTCGGGCCGACTTTGGGCGGCGTTTTCGCCGAGTACGTTTCTTGGCGCTGGATCTTCTTCGTCAATATTCCGTTCTGCGTGTTGGCTGCCTGGATTCTGCTGCGCAACCTGAAGGAGGACGTGCCCCGGACCAAACACAAGATCGACTATGGGGGAGCGCTGCTGCTGACCCTGGGGTGTTCGTTGTTGATGCTCGGCCTGCTCGAGGGCGGTCAGCGTTGGGGGTGGGGATCAGCCACCAGCATCTCGATCTTTGTCGTGGGCGCTCTCATCCTGACGTCCTTCATTGCGTTGCAGCGCAGAGTGGCCGAGCCGATTTTGCCGCTCTGGGTGTTTCGCAGCCGACTGCTGGTCGGCGGTAGCGTGGTTTCACTGGTGGTAGGTGCGGTGCTGCTGGGCTTGACGTCCTACGTCCCCACCTACGTGCAGATCGCGCTCGGAAATGGCCCTCTTGCTGCCGGTTTTGCCTTGGCCACGCTCACCATCGGTTGGCCATTGTCGGCGAGTTTGTCCGGCCGGCTCTATTTGCGAATCGGTTTCCGGAACACCTCGTTGATCGGCGGCGCCATCGTCGTGATCGGCTGTGGCCTGACGGTGTCACTTACCGAGAACTCTGCGCTGTGGGAGGTGGCCCTCTTTGTCTTTGTCGTCGGTCTGGGCATGGGCCTGGTGGCCAGCCCCACCTTGGTCGCCGTTCAGTCGAGCGTCGAATGGGGGCGTCGTGGCGTGGTGACCGGAACGAATATGTTCAGCCGCAGCATCGGTAGCGCCTTGGGGGTTGCCGTGTTCGGTGCCATAGCCAACGCGACCCTGAACGCTGAAAAAGGCGCCCCGTCAGCCACCGCAATCACCACCGCTTCGCATCATGTCTTCCTCGGTGGGGCTATTTTGTCGGTGGTGTTGGTGGGGGGAATTCTGGTGATGCCCGGCCGTTCGGAAGTGAAATCCTGACCCGATCAACCAAGGGACTGAACAAATCTGCATGCCGGGGTATTAGAGCCAGGTTGATTGGCAGCCGACTACAGTTTCCCCCTATGGTCAGGTCGGCGCTGCAGGATGCCTATGTGCTGTCCTGTGCTGAATTGGGGAAACGCTTCGAGCAGAACGGATTTCGCTTTCTGAAGACGATACCGGCAGCGCGGCGCCGGGCCAAGGATTGGGATTTTCAGGTCCGTTTTCAGTCGTCCACCCGCAATTGCGCCGGGCGCATTGTGTTGAATGTCTGGATCACCGCGGAAAGTCGCTTGCTGAAGCGATATCGGCAGCAAATCGGCCAAACGGATGGTAACGGCATTTTCTGGGAAGGCTATCTGGGTTTCCTGCGGCCCGATGGTGGTTATCGGGAGTGGAATCTTTGGCACAGCCCGGCGGTCGTGCTCAACACCATCGAAAATTTGGTGAGAAGTGATGCGCTACCGTTTTTTCGGCATTGCAGCTCGATCTCCGACAGCCCGGATTCGTTGCCATTCTCGCGCCACGAACTCTCCATCATCGAACCGGCCGATATGATCGATTTGCTGACCGCGCACCACCTCGACGCCCTGGTCGCGGGTTATCTGGGGGGCCTCGAGCGCCGAAGCCTTGGACAGGGTCGCCCGGTTGAACTTCCGCACCGGGCGAAGTGACCGGAGCTCCTGCCGCTCGATCGGCCCCGTCGGTAGGCGCGGGATGCTGGACTCTCGTCGAACTGTGCACCCAGCGCCGGCCTTCAGTGCAAGGATGGACGGTGTGACTAATCCAGGCCTGCCCGAGATCCCGGTAGCTGCGCTGCCCGCCGATGCGGTGCTGCTAGATGTTCGGGAAGACGACGAATGGGCCGCGGGGCACGCGCCGCAAGCGGTGCACATCCCGATGTCGCAATTGGCAGACAGGTTGGCCGACGTGCCGGAGGCAGACCCGCTCTATGTCATCTGTCGCACCGGTGGCCGCTCGGCCCGAGTTACCAACTACTTGAACAACAACGGGTGGGACGCGATCAATGTCGACGGCGGTATGTCCATGTGGGCTGCCGGTGGCGGGGCAGTGGTGGCCGATGACGCCCGGATCCCAGAAATCCTCTGAGCTGGTGAAACGACGACACTGCGATGGATCGCGATGAATTCTCCGCGCTGTTCCAGATGTGCGCGTACGCAGCCACCGACCGGCATTCGACAGTATTGGTGCGACTACTGCGGTTCGCCGTTACCACCGGAGCTTTGGCAGCCGACCTTCAAGTGG
>JBBSUU010000569.1:0-2367 GCA_038234115.1 Mycobacteriales bacterium | reverse complement strand
GGCCAAAGCTCTGGCATCCCCGGCGGAGACCACCGAGCCGGTGACAACCACACCTGTACCGGCAGAGTCGGCTTCGGATTCACCACTGTGATGAGCGTTGGCCAATTCGACGGCCAGGGCAATGGCCGAATCCAGCCGCGGAGAACTGTGCACCCGTTCGGGGCCGAAGACCTCCTCGGCCAGCACCGTCAGGTCATCAACAGGCATCGAGCGATCGGCGGAGTTGATCGTGATGACGACCTCGTCGAAGGAATCGACCAACGCCAGCAGAATGCCGCGAGCGTCCTTGTCCGCCATCACCGCCAGCACCCCCACCAGGTGGTTGAACGCAAACTCATCCTTGAGCGCCTGAGCCAGCGCCGTTGCGCCATGCGGGTTGTGCGCCGCGTCGATCAAGACGGTCGGTGAAGTCTGCACCCGCTCCAATCGCCCGGGTGAGGAAACAGCGGCGAAACCGTCCTGGATTGCGGTGACATCGAGTTGTTTTCCACGGCCGGCGCCGAAAAATGCTTCCACCGCGGCCAACGCGGCTGCTGCGTTCTCGGCTTGGTAGGTACCGTGCAGCGGCAGGAAAATGTCCTCGTAGACACCGCCGAGACCCTGGAGCGTCAAACGCTGGCCACCAACGGCCACGGCGCGTTCCAGAACCGAGAACTCGCTACCGAACCTGGCGACGGTAGCGTCCACCTCGACGGCCTTGCGGAGAATGACATCCATCGCTTCGGGCTGCTGCCGGCCGATGATGACGGTCGCACCCTCCTTGATGATGCCGGCCTTGACGCCGGCGATCTCGGCGATGGTATCCCCCAGGTAGTCGGTGTGGTCCAACCCGACCGGGGTCAGTACCGCTACCTGGGCGTCAACGACATTGGTGGAGTCCCACAGACCACCGAGCCCAACCTCTATCACCCCGACATCGACTGGGGCATCGGCAAAAGCGGCGTAGGCCATCGCGGTGAGGATCTCAAACTTCGAAAGCTCGATGCCGCCGTCACGAACACTGGCGGCATCAACCATGTCCACATATGCGGCCAGATCGGAGTAGGTCTCGACATATCCCTGCGCGCTGATCGGCGTCGAATCCAAACTGATCCGCTCGGTAACGGACTGCAGATGTGGCGAGGTGAAACGTCCGGTCCGCAAACCGATCCGGGCCAGCAACGCGTCGATCATCCGCGCGGTGGAGGTTTTACCATTGGTACCGGCGACCTGCACGACCGGAAAGCTGCGCTCCGGATTTCCGATGATGTCCATCAACGCGGTAATCCGGGACAGCGAGGGAGCGATCTGGGTTTCCGGTCGACGCAAGTTGAGGATCTCCTCAACACCGTCAATGGTGAGCAGGGTGGACGGGCCGGTGAGCTCGTCCTCTTGATCGTCCAGATCAGCGGTGGCGGCGGCGATCTCGCCGGTGGGATCGGGCTCGACGATCTGCTCGCGGGTCGGGACCGCTCCCGGCTCTCCCAACGCAGCGCGTACCTGCTCCTCGACTTCGCCATGAAGATCGAAAAAGCTGTCGTCACTCGTCGATTGGAACTCGGTTGATTCGAATACTTCTGGTTCTTCGTCGTCGCGCGGTCCGGTCATGAGGCACCCCCAAGGTCAGTGAGGCGTGCGGTAATCCGGCTGATATCGGCGTTGGCACGATCGGCCCGGCCCCGGATCTTGTCCACCACGGCCGCGGGGGCCTTGTCGGTAAACGCGGTGTTCGACAACTTCTTCGTGGTGTCCTCAATTTCTTTGTGTGCTGCTGCGAGATCCTTCTGGAGTCGGGTCTTTTCAGCGGCCAGATCAATGGTGCTCGAGGTGTCGATATCCACTGTCACCAGTTGGCCGGTCGCGCCGACGCCAACCTGCACACTGATCGAAGGCTGGAATCCGGCTTCTGGCTCGGTCAATCGCGCAACGGACCGGATCACCGCCACCAGCGGCTCCAGATCGGCCTGCACCAACCCGGAAAGCGTTGCCGGCACCTTGGCGGAGTCCCGCAGCCCCTGATCGGCGCGGAAGCGACGCAGCTCGGTGATCAGTTGCTGTGCCTTCTCCACCCGCGACTGGACTGCCAGATCCACCGGGGTGTTGTTGCTTACCGGCCAGGAGGCAATGACCAGCGATTCGCCACCCGTCAGCGAGGTCCACAGGGTCTCGGAGACGAAGGGAACAAAGGGATGCAGCAAACGAAGCACAGTGTCCAGCGTGTGGCCGATGACCTCGCGGGTCCGCTGAGCCACCGCCTCATCCTCGGAGTAGGTGGCAACCTTGGCAAATTCCAGGTACCAGGAGCAGAACTCGTCCCAGACGAAGTGATACAGAACCTCGGCGGCCTTGCCGAACTGGAAATCGCCCAACAGTTTGGTGGTGGCGGCG
>JBBSUU010000568.1:0-2377 GCA_038234115.1 Mycobacteriales bacterium | reverse complement strand
CGGCCCGCATCGAGCGCAGGCACACACTCCAGGCGTGCGCAACATTCAGCTCGTCCCAGGGCCCACCGGACAATCGAGTGTGGGCGAAGTCGTCGACGATCTCCTCCCGGCCGGCCGGATCCAAGGCGGCAAAGCTTGGTAGTTCGTGCCCGCCCGCGGCGTGATCCAGGCCCAGCACTGTGATCCGCCAGGTGTCATGGTCGTCAGGCATGTCGGCGTACTGATACCCGTCGAGCCGGCCGGCGGCGAGTTTGTCGTCGATGAACTCCGCGACCGGAACCCGTGGTTCGCTGTCCTGAGCCATCACGGTGTCGCAGAATGCCCGCAGGGTTGGTTCCTGTTCGGCGGTGAAGAATCGCAGCGGACCGGGGGGATCCAGTCGGGCCATCACCACCTTCTTCGTGGCGTGGTCCCAGGTGTCGGCAGCGGCCAGCACGTCGTAGTCGGGGTAGCGTCCGATCATCTGTGGGGTGACCCCGACGAACTGGCGGGGCAGCCAGGACGGGTGCGGTGGCTGCCGATCGGGGCGACGGTTGGGCAGGTGGTCGGCGTTGCGAAAGTCAGGCATTGGCGCTACTTCTCGCGCCGCAGCACGGACGCCAGCAGCCCCATGCCGCCGACCATGGCCATCAGCCCGGGCGCGGAAATGGGCGGCCCCATGGGGAGGTTATAGGAGGCCAGCGCCCAGCCGCCCGGTTTCCTGGCCACACCGCGGGCATGGAAGTACTCCCCGGCCAGCCCGTTCAGCGCAAAGATGGCTGATGCCACCGGCAACGCAGTCTTCGCCCAACGTTTGCTGAACACCCCGCCGATGCCGGCGATGACGAGCGGCGGTGTCACCAAAATCGGGCTCCACATCACTTTGTTGCCGAAGCTGGCCTTGTAGTGCTCCAGGTAGACCTCGGCCCCGGTGACCACCGCCGCCACCGCAGTCAGCCCGGACAACGAGCGCTCGAATCGGCCGTGGTTGACATTGACGAACATCCGATCGATCAGGTGCTCGGCCGCCGGTATCGGTTCCTCGCGCGGCATCATCGGCCCGGCCGAGGAAGTGCCGTGGATTTGACGGTCGGCGCCGGTTGGGGAGTTGCTCGCATGTCAGGTGTCCTTCGGCTGAGTGTGTCTGGGTGGATCGACGGTTTCGTTCGATTCCTGTTTCGCGGTCACAGATTTCGGCGGTGGTTCAGCTTTTGTCGCCGGACACCAGACTTTTGGCGTTGGCGAACAGTTGAGCCCCTACCGAGCGCAGGGAGTTGCGGATGACCGCGGACTCGGCGGGGTCCCCCTTCACGAGCGTGGCCAGGAATCCCTTGGCCTCGTCAAAAGAGATGTGGGGCGGCAGCGGCGGCACATTCGGGTCGGTGTGCACATCGAGAACCACAGGTCGGTCGGCGCTGAACGCGGCGTCCCAGGCGTCGGCGACCTGATCGGGTCGCTCCACCTTGATCCCCCGCAGGCCGAGCACCTCGGCGTAGGCCGCGTAATCCATGGTCTCCACCTTTTGTGCGGTGTCCCACCGGGGGTCACCGACCTCACGCATTTCCCACGAGACCTGGGTCAGGTCATCGTTGTGCAGAACCATGACGATGAAACGTGGATCGGCCCAACTCTTCCAATGACGTTTGACAGTGATCAGCTCGTTCATGCCGAGCATCTGGAACGCGCCGTCTCCGATGGTGCACACGACCGGGCGGTCGGGGTAGGCGAACTTGGCGGCCAGGGCGTAGGGCATGGCCGCCAGCATCGAGGCGAGCATCCCGGATAGGTTGCCGCGCATATCGCGGCCGAGCTTGATGTGGTGGCCGTACCAGTCGGCGGTGGAGCCGGCATCGGCGGTGATGATGGAGTTGGCCGGCAACCGCTGGTTGAGTAGGTGGTACACGTATCGAGGATTGATCGGGTCGGCCTTGGTCATCGCCTCCCGCTCGGTGACCTCATTCCAGTCCTTCATCCCGCCGATGACCTCCTCCTGCCAACTTCGGTCCGGTTGCCGATCCAGATGCGGTAACAACGCGGACAGGGTGGCTTTCGCGTCACCGGCCAGGTTCACCTCCATCGGATAGCGCAGACTCAGGTGTCGCGAAGTCAGGTCGATCTGGACCCCGCGCGCCTGCCCGGTCGCCGGGAGGAACTCGGCGTAGGGATAGTTGGTGCCGATCATCAGCAAGGTGTCGCAGTCCTGCATCATGTCGTAGCTGGGTTTGGACCCGAGAAGCCCGAGTTGCTGCGTGTGGTAAGGCAAGTCGCCCGGTACGACGTCCTTTCCGAGTAATGCGGTAATGATGCCGGCGCCGAGCTTCTCGGCCACGGCGACCACTTCCTCGCGGGCCCCACGGGCGCCCTGGCCGACGATCATGGCGACCTTGTGGCCGGCATT
>JBBSUU010000567.1:0-2381 GCA_038234115.1 Mycobacteriales bacterium | reverse complement strand
CGCCCCCTCGGAGCCGTACATATCTGAGAGCCGGCGCCCAACAGCGGCGCGCAACTGCCACGGCACAACCGACTCCATCAGCGACCGCCCTTACTCATCGGCCAACCGCTTGGCAGCGGCGGCAACTCGCTCATCAGATGCGGTCAGGGCCACTCGGATATGTAGCCGTCCGGTTGGTCCGTAGAACGAGCCCGGCGCGACCAGGATGCCACGCTCGGCAAGCCAGCCCACCGTTTCCATCGCCTCTTCGCCGCGGGTGCACCACAGGTACAACCCCGCTTCGGAATGATCCACCCGGAAGCCGGCCGCACCGAAAGCTTCCATCAGCACCTCGCGCCGGGAGCTGTACCGCGACCGTTGCGCTATCACATGGCTGTCATCGTTGAGGGCGGCGATCGCCGCGGCCTGCATCGGGCTCGGCACCATCAAGCCCGCGTGCTTTCTGATGGCCAGCAGTTTGGACACCAAAGCCTGGTCACCGGCCACAAAGCCGACTCTGTAACCGGCCATGTTGCTGCGTTTGGACAACGAGTGCGCCACCAAGAGTCCGGTGTGGTCCCCGCCGCAGACCTCCGGGTTCAGAATTGAGATCGGGTCGGCTTCCCAACCGAGGTCGATATAGCATTCATCGCTGACCAGGATGGTGTTGTTTGCCCTGGCCCACTCGACAATTCGGCGAAGCTTGTCAACGTTGTGCACGGCGCCGCTCGGGTTTGACGGCGAGTTGATCCAACGCATCGCAATCCGGCCATCGCCGAACTGGGCCGGGGAATCCCCGCGAACCACCGAACATCCGGCGAGCAGGGCACCCACCTGGTAGGTCGGATAGGCCAGTTCGGGAATGGCCACGGTGTCGCCTGCGCTCAGCCCCAACTGAAACGGCAGCATGGCGATGAGTTCCTTGGACCCGATGGTCGGTAACACCGCTTTGGGGTCCAGGTCGGGCACTTCGTGAGTGCGCTGCAACCAGCCGGAATAAGCCCGTCGTAGGGACGGCTTTCCCTGGGTGGTGGGATAGCCCGGGGTGTCGCAGCCGGCGGCCAGCGCCGTGCGAACCGCGTTGGGGACCTTGTCGATCGGGGTACCGACCGACAGGTCCACCAAGCCGTCCGGATGCTGGGCGGCGACCGACTTGGATTCTGCGAGCGCGTCCCAGGGAAATGCCGGTAACCGTGAATCCCAATCTGAGGGCATGCCTTACTGCCCCTGATTCATGGGGGGCAGGGCGGCGATGAGAGGGTGGTCCTTCGGAATCTTTCCGGTGCGGGAGGCACCCCCGGGTGACCCGAGATCGTCGAAGAAATCGACATTCGCCCGGTAGTAATCTTTCCACTGCTCCGGTACGTCGTCCTCGTAGAAGATGGCCTCAACGGGGCACACCGGTTCGCAGGCACCACAATCCACGCACTCATCGGGGTGGATGTAGAGCATCCGCTCCCCCTCATAGATGCAATCAACGGGACACTCTTCGACGCAGGCACGATCGAGAACATCCACACACGGCTCGGCGATTACATAGGTCACACTGCACTCCACGGCTCATCAGGGTTACTACTCAGTCTCCGCCGCCGCCGGTGCCCAGGTTTTTAAGCGCCCGGGCATGGCGAGATCACGGCCGAGTTCTCAGTATTCCCTGTCGGAGGTCCGGGTGGGAAACCCGGGTGAGTCCGGCGGGAACGAGCAGCGCCATAACGTCGGTTCCCGGGGTCATTCGTCAGTCACCTGATCGTCCATCGACAGCGGGGACCTGCCGGTTGCCTGCCCCCGTGTCCGCTCCAGGGTCTTCGTGCCCCAGGCCAGCCCGAGGGCAGCCGCACCCGACAACGCGCCCGCGACCAAAAGGATCTGACCTCGCCAATCGGGAAGCATGGTGGCGTAGCCAAGGACGACGGTCCGACTCAACCACCCGCAGACAACCAGCCAGATAGCTACCGGTAGCGCCGCCCACCACAGCGACCCGGTCAGCCGGAAGCAGGCTTTGACCGACCAGAACACGACCGCGATCGCGACCAATAGGAACCACGGCGCCACCACCGAGCCGATCCGCCATGGGAGGAAGAACACACTGAACACTGCCGTCGATGCGGTCACTACGGCCAGCAGCGCGACCAGCAGGTAGTCCGGCGCGCGCGGTCGGAGCCCCGTCACCGGGATCGGTTCGACCGTCTCGGTCACGGAGTCAATCCAACAAACAGATCAGCGGCCGGCCCCGAATCCGCCGGGAATGGCTGCCCGGTCAAAACTTTGAAGTATTCGGAAGGCAGCAGCGGCTGCGCGATGCGATTGGACAACGCAAAGCCGTCATCCAACATCTCGATCTGGGTGCCGTGAGCCGCCAGCGCGGCCCGTCGTTCGCCCTCAACGGAGGCCACCCACAGCTG
>JBBSUU010000566.1:0-2383 GCA_038234115.1 Mycobacteriales bacterium | reverse complement strand
TGCGGCCACTTTCGATACGGCAGCCCAGCCGGCCATCTACTCCGGGAAAGCGCTCGCGTGGCAGCGCGCGACACCACGGTTGACCGATGCCCGATCAACGCCCAGCAGCGCGGTGAGCCAAATTCCGTTCTGGATGATATCGATATCGGCTGCCCGCTTGTTGGCTTCGACCTTGCTCGTGCCCGGGCTCGCCGCTCGGATCAGGGCAGCCAGCCCCGAGCGGTAGTTCTTCTGGGCGACGACGTTTATCTCCGCGAACCGCGGGTCTGCCTGGGCCAGCGACCACAGTTGTAGTCGCAAAGAAAGGTACCCGGTGGTGAGGTACTCCGGTTCGGCGACGCGTTGCAGCGCCGAACGGAGATTTTGGAGCGGGGTCAGGTTGGGGTCCGGCTCCACGATCGCGATGTCCTGCTGTTCGATCCTGCGCAGAGCCGATTCGATGAGAATCGTTTTGTCGGTGTAGTAGTAATTGACCAATCCCAGAGCAACTCCCGCCTGCCGGGCGACCGCGCGCATGCTTACTCCCGAGATGCCGCGTTCGGCCAGGAGTACGAGTACCGCGTCGAGGATCTGTTGCTGTTTGTCCGGTTTGGCCTCAGCGGTGGTCACCGGAGACCCACCCAATACCTGTTCGGCACCCGGTATTCCCATGGCCCCGGGCTAGTGCCGCTTGGTGTCGGCCCGGGTGGCCGCGATGAATTTCGTGATCAGGTCGTCTCGGTGACTGGCCAGTTCGGCGACCGACTGATGTTCGGTGATCGCGCTCAGACCACTGACGAGCCGATCGATGGTCTCCGGATCCAGGTGTGGTTGGCCGAGGTCGTCGAACCAGCGGTTGAAACTGTCCGAGTAGCGAGCGCAGAAGTCGCTCAATCCACCGGGGCCGGCGCCCAGGTGGAACAGCAGGGTCGGACCCATGGCGGCCCACCGAATACCCGGACCGGCGGATACCGCGATATCGACATCTTCAACGGTGGCGACGCCCTCGTTGACCAGGTGGATGGCTTCGCGCCACAGCGCTGCCTGGAGTCGATTGGCGACGTGGCCCGGCACCTCGCGCTGGACCTCGATGGTTATCTTGCCGATCGATTCGTAGAATCTTCGTGCCCAACCCACTACTTCCTGATCGGTCCGGCTGTTGCCCATCACTTCGACAAGCGGAATCAGGTGCGGCGGATTGAAGGGATGCCCCAGGATGAATCGGGACGGGTTCGCCCAACCTGACTGCATTTCGCTCAGCGTGAGACCGGATGCCGACGAGGCCACCACCGCGGCGGGGTCCAGGACCGGTTCGATGAGCGAATACAGCGTGTGTTTGAGTGCAAGCTGTTCCGGGATGCTCTCCTGGATGAACTGCGCACCCTCGACCGCCTCCCGGGCATCTTGGCAGGCAATGAGTTCACCGGCCGGTCCATCGGCCAATCCCAGTGCGGTCAGGGTCGGCCAGGCTGCGTCGACCGATTCGCGGACCCGGGCTTCTGCCCCCGGCGCCGGGTCGAACAGGGTGACTGTCTTACCCGCTGCCATGAACAGCGCCGCCCAACTCTGGCCGATGACGCCGCCACCGAGAGTGGCCACCCGGGAAACACTTTCCGGATCCGGGCTTGGACCGGAGGCTTCAGAACGTGACATTGTCGGCTCCTTTCAGGCCCAGGCGCCGGCGGGCCTGGGCGGGGGTGGCCACCTCGAAACCGAGGGCCTCGACGATGCCGCGGATCTTGGTGACCTGAGCGGCGTTGGAGGTGGTAAGTGCGCCGGGACCAATATAAAGGCTGTCCTCCATGCCGACGCGCAGATTGCCGCCCAGCAGCGCGGCCTGGGTGGCGAAGGCCATTTGATGACGTCCGGCCGCCAGCACCGACCATTCGTAGCTGTCACCGAGGAGTTTCTTGGCGATGGTGTCCATGTGGACCAGGTTGTCCAGGTCCGCCCCGACACCGCCAAGAACGCCAAAGACCATCTGGACAAAGAATGGCGGCTCGACCCAACCCTGCTCGATCAGCCAGGCCAGGTTGTACAGGTGTCCCAGGTCGTAGCACTCGAATTCGAACTTGGTGCCGTGCCCCCGCCCGAGTTCCTTGACCACGTACTCGATGTCGGCAAAAGTGTTTTTGAAGACGAAGTCGCGGGTCATCTCCAGGAATTCCGGTTCCCAGTCGTGCTTCCATTCGGAGTACTTCTGCAGCATCGGGAAAATACCGAAGTTCAACGAGCCCACATTCAGTGACGCCATCTCCGGCGATGTCGCCACCGCCGCCCGCAGCCGTTCCTCCCGACTCATCCCCAACCCACCGCCGGTCGAGACATTCAACACCGCATCACATGAGGCAGCGATCTTCGGCATGAAATCTGCGAAAAGTTCCGGGCTCGGATCCGGTTTCCC
>JBBSUU010000565.1:0-2400 GCA_038234115.1 Mycobacteriales bacterium | reverse complement strand
GTTACCGATGTTGCCGCCGGCCGGCACGGCCTGCCTGGTCGTTGCGGGGTAGAGGCCCTTATCGACCTCATCGCTCACCGTTCCCGGCCCGTAAGTGAAGAATGCGCTGATTTCGCCGTCGCTGTAAAGCTTCTCGACCGCGCTCTGGGACTGCGGGTAGGTGTCACCGCCGCGCCACAGGGACCCGGCGATGGCTGTCAATCGCGGCCATAGCTTTACTGCGGCCGCACTGTATTTGTCCTCATCGAACGGTCCGGCCAACGTGGTCGGCCCGCCGATGATGTCGTAGAGCATGGTTCGCACCACCATCGAACCGGTGAAATCCGGCGGTGCCGGGTAGGTGAACCGGCCGGGATTGGCCCGCGCCCAGCCCAGCAGGGCGGAGATGGACGCGACGTCGGCGGCGCCTAATTTGTCGCTGTCATACACCAGGGCAGAGTCGGCCTGCTGCCAGACGGCCTCACAACCGTTGACCGAGACCCCGAAGTCATTTGCGACGGCGGGATCGGTGAAGTCGACGAATTGTGAGTTCGGCAACGTCTTGTCCCACCCGCAGGACCACAGGTTGGCCTGCACGCCGGTGGCGAAGTTTTCTCCGTTGACCCAGATCGCATCCACCGAACCGTCCTGGGTCCGGCCGGCCTGTACCTCGCCCAGAACCTTGTTCACCGCGTCGACGGTGTCCGTAATTTTCACCTGGTTCAGTGTGACGCCGAGCGCGCGGAGTTGGTCGGCGACGAAACCATTCACGAAGGCGTTGAGGGTTTCATCGCCCCCGTACATGTACCAGTTCACGCTCTGCCCGTTGGCCTGGGCAAGCACCGACTCCCAGCCCGAGCCAGTCCCCGAGGTCGAATCAAGCCCGGCGGAGGTGGCGGTGGAGGCGGGGGTGTCGACCGAACTGCACGCAGTCCCGGTCAGGGTGATGGCCGCAGCCAGCACCGCGAGTCTGACGCGGCGGCTTTGAGCGGGTCGTTGCGAGCGCATCAATGTTCCTGCCTGGGGGCTGCCCGTGGTGATTGTCGGTCGGAGTCTGGTTGGCGCAAGATCTGAACGCCGTGGCCGATGCGTTGGGCTGCGGTGATCGCCACGGCGGCGGTGAAAACCCACGCGATGAGCGCGGCGTGACCGGGGAACAAGCAAAACAGCACATAGACAACGACGGTCTCCGTGCCCTCGGCCAGCCCGCCGACGAAGCGCAGGGATCGTTCGTCGCCGATCTCACCGCCACGTCGATCACCGCCACCGGGATCACTGCGCCGGCGTTCGACAAGTGAGGATAACGCCAGAAAAGCCGTCCCCGACACGTAATAGGCGGCCAGCAGCGCCAGCGCGGCCACCCGCGCATCCGGCACGGCGATGGCGATCCCAAGGACGAAGCCGGCATAAATGCTGAAGTCGGCGACGATGTCCAGAAAGCCGCCGAGGTCGGTAGCGCCGCGGCGCCGAGCGATCGGGCCGTCCAGCCCGTCGAGTAATCGGTTGACCAACCAGAGCACCAGGGCCAGAGTCCAGTGCCCGAAGCCGACCGCGACGCAGGCGCCGACGCCGCCCACCCACCCGACGCCGGTCACCGCCAAGGGTCGAACCCCGGCTGCGGCCAATCGGCCGCCAATCGCATCGAGGGTGGGTGCCAGCAGTCGCCGAACCTGTCGATCAAGCATAGATCCGCGCCCCGTGGGGGCGGGTGCCTCCGGCCGAGTGCCGAATCCGGTTATTTGTTACCGGTGCCAGCGGGAGCAGTTTGCGCAGCGCCATATTCTCCTGCGGGTCCAGAACGCCGTGTTGCACGCAGGCCGGGACCAGCTCACCGGTTTCTGGATGGGCCATCGCATAGGAGCAGGCCTGCAACCGCTCCTGGGTGGCCCGCAAGAGCGGATCGGCGAGCTCTTCGCCGCGCTGCATGGCGTCCCACGCCGGCGCCACCGCGTCGGCATCCATGAAGGAATGCATCACAAAGGTGACTGGTCGAATCCGCTGGGTGAGCAGCCTGCGGGGGCCAAGGGCTCGGATGGTACGAGCTGTCCAGCCGGCGAAAGTAACCACAACCGAAGGGTGCGCAATGATCACCCTGGCAACTTTGACGATCAACAGTGGGATGGGTGTCCCGGAGAAACTCACCCCGCCCAGATACCGGTAGAAAACATCCCGGACGTGCAGGTCGAGCGGGTTCTCATCGTCCAGGATGGGGTGCCAGCTCTGGCCAAGATAGAACCCGTAAGCGGTCCGGTTGCATCTCTCGTCACCGTTCTGGAATACCCGGAACGGGAGCCTGGTGCCGGCGCCGGCTTCGATCTGGGCCCAGACCGCGTCCGCGCTGATGTCCCGGTATCCGTCATGCCAGCGTCGGTCGTCACCGACGAACGCGGCCGGTTGGAAGGAGAACAGTCCGAAGCCGTC
>JBBSUU010000564.1:0-2412 GCA_038234115.1 Mycobacteriales bacterium | reverse complement strand
GCGAACAGGCGTCTGCGACCCTGGAGTTATTCATCGCAAATGATTTCGAAGCGCGACTGGCTCGGTCCGATGATGTCGACGCGACGATTGTGATCGGCAGACTGCGCCACTGAATTGCGGCATTCTCAGCAGTGGGTGCCTAGCATCAACCTCATGCACCTGGATCTCGGCTATACGAATGCCCGCCTGGTTTCGACCTACGACAGCGAGAACGCCGGTCGGGACGACATCGAGTTCTATCTCGCTCTCGCGGCCGAGCTGGGATCATCACAGGTGCTCGACTTGGGTTGCGGTACCGGTGTTTTGGCTGCTGATCTCGCCGTAACCGGGATCACGGTTACGGGCGTCGATCCAGCTGCGGCCATGCTCACCGTGGCTCGCGGGCGTCCCGGCGGCGACCAAGCGACCTGGGTGCTCGGCGACTCCGATGCTTTCGCAGCGCAAACGGCAGACCTGGTGATAATGACAGGGCACGTAGCGCAGGTATTTCTGGGTGACCAGGAATGGGCCGGCGTATTGGCGAACTCATTCCGGGCATTGATCCCGGGCGGGTTTCTGGCCTTCGAATCCCGCAACCCGAGGGCAAGGGGCTGGAAGTATTGGAACGAGAAGGATTCAATCGGCTCCTATCGATTGTCAAACGGCGACACTTTCCGCTCCTGGGTGCGTGTTACCCGGGAAGTAAATGATCTTGTGACGTTCGAAGGTCATACCGTCTTCGACAAATCGGATGAGCACCTGACTGCCACCAGCACCCTACGATTCCGCGCCCAGGACGAACTCGATAAGTCGCTGCTCGCAGCGGGATTCGAAGTTGATCAACTTTTCGGAGATTGGGACCGGCAGCAGGTCAGCGCTGAAAGCAGGGAGTTGATCTACCTGGCGCGCAAGCCTCTTCAGTGATCATTGTCGGTGGCACGGACTAGCGTTATCCGAACGTCGACAGGTCCGCCGGCCGGAGCAGGAGAAAATGTCATGACCACATTGTCAGATCGTCCCAATACCGCCTTGATGGTGATTGATGTTCAGAACGGGGTCGTCACCGGCAACTATCACCGTGATGAAGTGGTTGCCAACGTAGCCACGCTTGTCGACAAGGCCAGAGATACCGACATTCCCATCGTCTGGGTGCAGCATTCCGATCCGGGCCTGAAAGAGGGCACCGAAGAGTGGGAGCTGGTGCCCGAATTGAGCCGGTTGGACTCCGAGCCATTGGTACACAAAACTTTCGGCGATTCCTTCGAAGGGACCAACCTGGAGGCGGTTTTGGCGGCCGCGGGTATCGGGCGCCTCTTCGTCAGCGGGGCGCAAACCGATGCCTGTATCAGATCGACCATCCACGGGGCGTTCGCCCGGGGGTATGACGTCACGTTGGTTTCTGATGCGCATACCACTGAAGATCAGAGCGAGTGGGGTGCGCCGCCTCCAGAACTGGTGATCGCCCACACCAACCTGTATTGGGAAAACCAGAGCGGGCCCGGGAAGTCTGCCGGGGTTGTGGCAACCAAGGACGTCACGTTTCACTGATGGTCCGGCATGAACTTTCCCGCAAGCACGCCCGGCGCGTCCGGCGCAGGATCTGGCTCTGTATCGGGCCGATATGGCGGCCTGGCAAGACAATGACGCCCTACTGGATTGGGAACAACGGCAGCGCGAATGGGTGCTGACAAACGATGCCTGTCGGCTGGAAATTCTGCGCCTACTCGCCAGTGGCGGTCCGCTGACCCTTCGCGAGCTACCTGATAGTGCCTGGTTGCCTGGAAATCCACCGGATGGACGAACAACAAGAATGTCTCGCAACTCCCGAATTTCATGGTGCGACGCGGCGAGGTAGCCGCTGCCGGGCGGGGGGCCGGAAATCTCCTCATCAGGGCGCTGCATTGGGATGTCCCGCCTTACCGGGCTATGGAGACCGCAGTCGAGACGGAAATCGCCGATCTTGCGTCTTGGCTGAATTTGGAGTTGGTCTGGCAAGGCTGAGCCAGCGGGGTTCTGGTGATCAGATTGCCCGTGCGGCAGGGTGGGTAACACCAGGGTGGATTTACCGGCACCAGCGCAGAACGTGGTGGCGCCGAAATGAGCCAGATCAACGATGAGGAGTCCTGCTGTGCCCACGTTTTCCGGTATCAACCACATCGCGCTGACGGTGACCGATTTGTCGGTCAGCGTGCCGTTCTACGAGAAATTGTTGGGAAGTTCTCCGGTGACGACGATGACAGACGGGCCGTTCACCAGGCGGGTGTTCGCGCTGCCAGGTGGCCAGCGACTCGGCCTGACCCAACATGTCAACAGCGGTGGGGGGTCTTTTGATCCAACGCGCCCTGGGCTCGACCATGTGGGCTTCGCGTGCGCAGACCCCGACGATGTGGCGGCCTGGGCGGCTCACCTCGACCAAGTTTCGGTCGCGCACAG
>JBBSUU010000563.1:0-2415 GCA_038234115.1 Mycobacteriales bacterium | reverse complement strand
GGATCGCAGCTGCAGTTGCACCTCGCTGGGACTGTCGCTGAAAAGCAATACATTCTGCGAAGTCACCGGAAAGGCGACCGCGCTCGCCGGACTTCGCGGAGAGCGAGCGACCAAGGACAGGGCCGATCGCTCATCGACCAGCCCCACCGCCACTCCCTCGGCTCCGATCAAAATTATCTGCGCCCCGTTGGCCGAGTGCAACGCCAGCTCCAGCGGTGTTTCGGCCGCCAACTGCACGGCCGGGCGGGCCAAGGTCTGAACGGTCATCCCCACCGGCCAGGCCGGTTCGGTATCGGCGATGGCCTCGGCTCTGGCACCCAGAGCAACAAAATAGGCCATTGCAGCGGAGACCAGTGCTTGCAGAAGACCTGCCCGTCCGCCGGTGACGACCTGGTAGATCCCCCAGCCGATGAGTGCCGCGGCGACGACATAGCCTCCCACGGCGGCGGCTTTCGTACCCGCCGACCGGCGGCCGGTCCGACTCCAGATGCCGGCCCGCAATACCCGGCCCCCGTCCAGCGGGAGCGCCGGAATCAAGTTGAAAATGGCGACAATCGCGTTGGCCCAGGCCAATTCCAGCGTCAGCAGCCACCACACCGTGTAACTGGTCGTCAGGCTGGTGAGACCGAAGAAGAACACCGACAGCAGCACCGATACGGCAGGTCCGGCCGCGGCAATGCGGGCTTCTTCCCGGGGCGAGCGCAACAATCTGGCGATCTCGGAAACACCGCCGAGCAGGAACAGCCGTACCTCGATGACTTCAACGCCCATCCGCTGCGCGGCAACGCAGTGTCCGAGTTCGTGGGCCAGCACACTGACCTGCAGTGCCAGCGCCAAAGCCACCGCGACGAGGTAAGTGCCAGTATCGCCCAGGGTTGGTACGAGATCGCTGACCACCGGACCGGCCAGCACCACAATGAGCAGCACCGAAATGAGTGATGAGGGGGCGACTGTGATCGGGATGCCGGCAATGTGTCCCACCCGCAGGCCGGCCGACCACCGGGCGAACCTCCGGGTGCCCGGCTGCGACTTTCCCTCGGACGGCACCAGTGGAGCGTAGTTGAGGACCGCGATCCCGCTCGGCCTCGGTCGGTATGGGTCGGTGCCGGTCGGCATGGTAGGTCTCGTTCGACCTGGGTCGGTGTGGGTCGGCCGATTCGGCGGCGAACCAGTGGCGCCCCAGATATCTGTGCCGGCTCCATGGCAGGCATCAACGGCGCCGGCCACAGAGGTGTTCTCCTTGGCTGCGGGCTGGAAGCGAGGAAGGCTTACGGACTTCATTACCGAAGTGGGAGTCGGGCGGGCACCGAGACCGGCGCGAAACGCCGATCGAAGGATGAAGTCTGAGTGTCGGTGGTCGGAAGTACGGTTGGTGGTATGAGCGAGACCCTGGATGCCACCCTGGAAACCACCGACGTCGAGCCGCTGTTCGCGCTCGAACTCGGCGGCGGCGATCCGGCCGGCGGGTCCGTCGAACCATCCATTGCTCGCCGTCCGTTGGCCCTGTCTCCTTCCCGGGCGGGGGATTTCAAACAGTGCCCGTTGCTTTATCGTTTCCGGACCATTGATCGACTGCCGGAGCCGCCGAGTTCGGCAGCAGTGCGAGGCACCGTGGTCCATGCGGTGTTGGAGCAGATGTTCGGCAAGCCACGTGAGTTTCGCACGCCGACCACCACGACCCAGGATGTGGTCCCCACCTGGGAACGGCTGTCTGCCGAGAACCCGGAGTGGCTCGAGATGTTCGGCGCCGCCGGGCAACCCGACCTCACCGAGTGGTTGGAATCGGCGAAAGCTTTGGTGGAGACTTATTTCACGCTGGAAGATCCGACACGTTTCAACGCCGACTCGATGGAACTTCTGTTGGAGGTCGAAATAGGTGGGGTCCCGATGCGCGGTTTTGTCGATCGCATCGATATCGCCCCGGCCGGGCAGGTCCGGGTGGTGGACTACAAAACAGGTTCGGCGCCCCGAGAAGCGTTCGAGGGCAAGGCGATCTATCAGCTGAAATTTTATGCGCTGATGTGGTGGAAACTTCGGGGTGTCCTGCCGACCCAATTAAAATTGCTGTATCTGGGTAATGCGCAACCGCTTATCTACAGCCCGACCGAGGACGAGATGGTGGCTTTCGAACGTGGCATCCGCGTCCTCTGGATAGCCATCACCGGAGCCGTTGCCAGCGGCAACTTCGAGCCGCGTAAGTCCGGGCTGTGCCCGTGGTGCTCACACCAGGCGCTGTGCCCCGAGTTCGGTGGGCAGCCGCCGCCGTATCCCGGGCCGCCGGCGGGACTGGTGGTGCTCCGGGAGGATCTGCCCAGCGACTAGGTTTGTCCTGATGACCTCGCTCCGCACGGATATCCCCGCTTACTACCTATCCCTGGGCGAAGGTCGCTATCAGCCGACCAACCATGTGCAGGG
>JBBSUU010000562.1:0-2418 GCA_038234115.1 Mycobacteriales bacterium | reverse complement strand
ATCAGTTGACCGCGCAAGAAAGAACGCCGACCGGCCGGCGAACTGATCGGCGCCAGGGTGCGGGCGGTCACCGTTCGTCGGTACGGATTTCGTCTCCCCAGCATCACCCGCAGCGCCGGACGCACGATGATCTCGAACACCACCAAGGCGCTGACCGGGTTGGCCGGCAACAAGAATGTGGGGACGCGGTCGGAGCCCAGCAACCCGAAACCCTGCGCCGAACCGGGCTGCATGGCGACTCTGGTCAGGTCAATCGTCCCCAGGTCGCCCAACGCCTCCACGATCACTTCGGCGTTTGCTCCACCTGCCGCTCCGGAGATGATGACAGCCTCGCTGACCAGAAGTCTGGCTTCGACGAGTTCGCGTAGCTTGCGGATTTCCGACGGCGCGATACCGATCCGATTCACTTCGGCGCCGGCATCACGCGCGGCGGCGGCAAGCGCGTAGGAGTTCACGTCATATACCTGACCTGGACCGGGAGTCCGGGCCACATCCACCAGTTCTTCACCGACCGAAATGATCGAAAGCCGGGGGCGCGGGTGTACCAATACCTTGTCCCGTCCCACGGCCGCGAGTAGACCGACCTGGGCAGAGCCGATGAACGCGCCGGACCGGACAGCGACATCTCCCGGCTGGACATCCTCACCGGCATGACGGACGTAACCGCCGGCGGGGACCGGCCGGGTCACCGAGACCCTGGCACTATGGCCATCGGTGGCGTAGCGCGGGATGACGGTATCGGCGATCGTCGGCAACGGGGCCCCGGTGGCGACGTACACAGCCTGCGCCGGCTGCAGTCGATGAGCCGTCCGAGCGCCGGCGGCAATCTCACCGACCACCGGCAACGTCACCGGATTGGCATCACTCGCCCCGGCCACATCGACGCTGCGCACGGCATAGCCGTCGATTGCCGCCTGATCGAAAGACGGCAGTGCAGCCGATGCCACCACCTCCTCGGCGCACAACAATCCCTGCGCTTCGGAGATTGCAGTGCGTACCGGAGCTGGAGTTACCGACGCCGAAAGCACCAAATCGAGTTGTTCCGTCACCGAACGCATGGATTCACCGTTCCCGAGTGATCAATTACGGTAAAAGTCCACATGAGTAACAAACCTATAGCCTGAACCGCCCCGCCCGCTGTCAGCCTGGGCCAGAATGGCAGCAAACCTGTCAGATCGCGGTCCGCACCGGTCCGGGAAGATGGCCATAGCTGCCAGATCGCAGTCAGCACCGGTTCAGGAAATCGATACCGCTGGCAGTTGGTGATCAGCAACATGTCGGCGCCGGCGAATACGGTGAAGACATGACGAATGAATTTGACGACTCCGTGGGCTCGGGTGGGCCCGCAGACGCAGGCATTGACAGCGCCGAGGATCTGCCGCCCCTCCCGGCGGGGTTGGAAATTGATTGGGATCCGGCTGATCCCTTGCTGCAGGAGGCGATGGGCGGATCGCTCGGCGAAAGCGACAAGTGGCCATGGCGTGAGCGTCTGGTCGCCGCACGCAAGGTACGAAGCCCCGAGGAACGCCAGTCGGCCCGTAACCGGGTGTTGGCACATCTGGCAGCGCCATTGGCAGAGGCGGACACCGTTTGTGCGTTTCTGCCGTTGGACAGCGAGCCGTTGGGAATCGAGTTATTGGATCTATTGGTCAGATTCGGCGTCACCGTGCTGGTGCCCGTGGTCGCCGGCGCGCAGCCGCTGGATTGGGCCGTCTACTCCCCCGGCGAGGTAGAGCCCGGTCCCCTTGGTATCGCGAAGCCAACCGGGGAATTGCTGGGAGAACTGGCCGCACTTGAAGCTGCTGCGATCCTGGTGCCGGCGTTGGCCGTCGACGGTGCCGGCTACCGGTTGGGCCGCGGCGGCGGTCATTACGACCGAACCCTGGCGCTGATCGAGCAGTCCTCCCCGGAGTACCCGCCCGCCCTGATCGCGGTGGTCTTCGATGATGAGTACGTGGACGAGGTGCCCAGTGGGGTGTTGGATGTCCCCGTCACTCATGTCGTCACCCCGACAGGAGGTCTGGTTGCCCTGTCCTGAGCAATTTGGCTGGCTGCCGCCGGGGCCGGGTTGACGGCCGTACCCGGGGCCGGGTTGACGGCCGTACCCGGGGCCAGGTTGACGGCCGCCGGGGCCGGGTTGACGGCCGTACGCGGCCACTGTTCGGTCCTACCGCGTCGAGGCGAAACGGGCTCGGCCGGAAATCACAACCCCTCAGGTTTGCGCTAAAGGCGTGTACTGGCGCATCATCGGATTAGCAGTCTGACCCTCAGAGTGCTAATGCTCGCAAACGACTCGCCACCTCCCGCCGGAGGGACGCCTTGCTCGCTCCGGAGGTTTTGCTCGTGCCCACCTATCAGTACGCCTGCACCGAATGCGGTCACGAACTAGAGGCCTTCCAGTCCTTCACCGACGACGCT
>JBBSUU010000561.1:0-2421 GCA_038234115.1 Mycobacteriales bacterium | reverse complement strand
CGCGCATCCAGGTGGCGGCGGCGAATCCGGCCAAGTCGGTAACGGCGCCGCCGCCCAATCCGACTACCACATCGTCTCGCCCAAGACCCATCTGCCCGAACACATTCCAGCAGAACCCCAGCACCTCAAGGTTTTTGGCATCCTCGGCATCAGGAACCTGCACCATGTTGGTGTCTACGCCGGCCTGCGCCATCGCCTCTCGGATGACCTCGGCAGTGGCCTTTAAGGTCTCGGTGTGGATCAGCGCTGCTTTCGCGCTCCCGGCAACGGCGTCGACCAACTCCCCCAGCAGACCGCGCCCGATCGTGACGTCGTAGGGCGCGGGGGTGTTGACCCGGATCACTACGGGTTCGGTCACGATTTCTCCTCCAGCCAAGCCACAATCACGTCAACAACTTCCTCGATGCTCCGATGATCAGTGGCTACTTCCAACGCGGCAACTTCCTGATACAGCGGCAATCTGGCGTCCAGCAGGGCCTTGAATGTGGCGCGGGGATTGATCCCGACCATTAACGGCCGGTTGGTTGCCATCCCGGTGCGCCGCACCCCCTGTGCCATCGAGACGGCCAAGTGAACTACCGAGTGCCCCTGGAGCTTCTGTCGGGTGCCGGCCGCCAGGATTGCCCCGCCGCCGAGGGCGAGAATACCGGTGTGCGTCTCCAAAGCCATTGCGACGGCGTCTTTTTCCAGTTCTCGGAAACGGGACTCGCCGTCGTTGGTGAAGATATCCGGAATGTCGCGCCCGGTGGCGGCCTCGATATCCCAATCGGTGTCCCGCACCTGCACGCCAAGGCGGGCCGAGAGCACCCGGGCCACCGACGTTTTGCCGGCCCCGGGAGCCCCGACGAGCACCACGAGGGGGCGAAGATCGCTCACCATGGAACCGGTGTGGTGGCCCCAATGGTCGCCAGGTAGGCCTGCACGTTGCGCTTGGTTTCGACCACTGAATCGCCGCCGAATTTCTCCACCACCGCGTCGGCCACCACCAGTGCGACCATGGCTTCGGCGACGACGCCGGCGGCCGGGACGGCGCAGACATCGCTGCGTTGGTGAATGGCAACAGCCGGTTCCCCGGTCACCACGTCCAGGGTCGCCAGTGCCCGCGGAACCGTCGAGATCGGCTTCATCCCGGCCCGTACCCGCAGAATCTCACCGTTGGTCATACCGCCTTCGATACCCCCGGCCCGGTTGCTGCGGCGTCGTACACCCGGATTGAGCGGATCTATTTCGTCATGTGCGGCGCTCCCACGGCGACGTGCGGTGCGGAAGCCGTCCCCGATCTCGACGCCCTTGATCGCTTGAATGCTCATCAGCGCGCCGGCCAACCGCGCGTCCAGCCGCCGATCTGAGTGCACGAAAGATCCCAGCCCCGGCGGGAGCCCGTAAACAAGCACTTCGACCACACCGCCGAGGGTGTCACCGGCTTCTTTACAGGCCTCGATCTCTGCTGACATCGCCGCCGTGGATTGCGGGTGCAACGATCGGGTTGGCGATTCGTCGACCGCATCCCGGTCGGCCGGGGTCGGTAGCGGGCCGTCAACGGCGTCGGCTTGACCGATGGAAACCACGTGGGAAACCACCTCGGCGCCCACCACCTGCCGCAGGAAATTCTGTGCAACGGCGCCCAACGCGACGCGCGCCGCTGTCTCGCGGGCCGACGCTCGCTCCAATACCGGCCTGGCGTCGGCAAAGCCGTACTTCTGCATGCCGGCCAGATCCGCATGCCCGGGGCGCGGCCTGGTCAGTGCGGCATTGCGTGCCAAACCGTCGAGCAAAGCCGGTTCAACCGGATCGGAGCTCATGATGGTTTCCCACTTGGGCCACTCGGAGTTCGCGACCTGAATCGCGATCGGGCCACCGAGGGAGAGTCCGTGCCGGACGCCACCCAGGATGCTGACCACGTCCTTCTCGAACTTCATTCGAGCGCCGCGGCCGTAGCCAAGGCGTCGTCGGGCAAGCTGCGCCGAAATCTCACTACTGGTGATTTCGACAGCAGCGGGGAGGCCCTCGAGGACGGCGATGAGAGACGGGCCATGGGATTCGCCTGCAGTTATCCAGCGCAACACATTTGTCATTCTTTCACGCTCGTTGTGGGCTCCGGGACCACCAGGAGCGACAGGCCGGGGTCCCCACTGCCCTCGACCGACGAGCAGGGATGCTGACGGCCCGGCGCGACAGGAGTCAGTGCGCAGCTTCCCAAGCCGACATCGCATCGTGCACCACGCGAATCGCGTCGTCGACATCGTCGGTGACATGGATCAAGTCCAGATCCTTCGGTGAGATCTTGCCGTCCTGCAGGACGCTGGATCGGATCCAGTCGACCAGACCGCCCCAATACTCCGAGCCGAACAACACCACCGGGAACTTGGTCACTTTTTTGGTCTGGACCAGGGTCAATGACTCGAAAAGCTCGTCCAGGGT
>JBBSUU010000560.1:0-2425 GCA_038234115.1 Mycobacteriales bacterium | reverse complement strand
GTTGCCGGCCACCACCTGTGATGTGGCTCTATTTGCGGACATTTTTTCAGGCTAGTCCCGTTAGGTCGATACTCCACTCCCGGGCACACCGTGGTGGGCGATGTTGTGGGAACACCTCTTCATAATCGCTGCGGGGGGCAGTGCAGGTGGGCGGTGTCACTCGGAGGTGGATCTAGACTCACCAACCATGCTGCAACGCAGAGAATCCAGGCCCCCACATCCCGGCCGCACCCCAGGTCATGCCGTGGCCAGATTTCTCCTTTCACCCGGTCGCCATCTAGTCGTGATCGCCGTGCTGCTGCTTGCTCTCGGTGGATGCAGCTGGGTGAGTGGCATCTTCGGTGGTCAGGATTCGTCAGCGGCAAAGACCATTTCTGTGTTTGACATCAAAGCCGGGCAGTGTTTCAACCCGCCGGCCGGAGTGGAGTCGGAGATTCCCGAGCTCACCGTGGTTGCGTGTGATCAGGGGCATCTGCAGGAGTCCTACGCGATCGTGGACTATGCGATCGCTGCCGGTGCCCCTGATTCCTTCCCCGGTCAGTCGGCTCTGACCTCCTTCGCCGAGGGTGCCTGCGCCGAAGCCTTCCTGGACTATGTCGGTATCAGTTACCTGGATTCCTCGCTGTATTACACCTACCTCCTGCCCTCGGCGAGGAGTTGGGAACAAAGTGACCGCAAGATCATCTGCTTCGTGACCACCACCGGGGAAACCTTGACCGCATCGGTGGCTGGTAGTAAACGTTGAACACATTGTCGTTCACCTTGGTTGCAACCTTGTCGGTGCAGCACAGCAACGAATGGAAGGAGCGATCATGGGAAAGCCCTGCGTGACAGCCGGCGCAATCATGCAGTGCTCATTCGGCCTGGCACCATCAACTTTGATGGTGGTCGCGCCCAGACCCATCATCGAGGGAAAGCCGGCAGCCACCATCACCGACATCGCGCCCGGTGCCAACATCCCACCGTTTGGGATGTGCACCTCGCTGGCAAACCCGACGGTGGCGGCAGCGACGGCCGCCGCGCTCGGTGTGTTGACCCCGATGCCCTGTTTGCCGGTGGTTCCGGCCCCGTGGGCGCCGCCGGCCGCGACTACTTTTTATGGTGGTATTCCGGCTCTGTTGGCCGGATCTATGTGCTCCTGCGCCTGGGGCGGCGTGATCATGCTGGGCATGCCAGGCTCACTCCGATCAAGCGGCACCTGAGAGTCTCGCGGCAAAACGGTTGCGGGATACCTCGATCGTGTTCTTGCAGCCGGATGATGTTACGCAGCGCAACGGTAATCGCCACCGATGGAGGCAGCCGGTTACCCGGCTCTCCCCTAACGCTCGGCACCTCTGATCAATCGGGCGAAAGGGATTCCACGGACAGGCCACTGATGGCATAGTCCTCCTTGATCAACAAGCAGCGCAACGGGTTCCAACACCGACGTCCATGTTGGGTGCTCGCGACGCTTTCGTGCCCGATCATCACCCGTACCGCCCGTCATCGGAACAAACACCGCAATATCAGGACAGGAGTGGGAATGCCCACGTACACAGCGCCCGGGGTCTACGTCGAGGAAGTTGTTTCATCCCAGAAGGTGCTGTCGTCTGCCCCCACGGCCATTGCAGCCTTTGTCGGATTCACCGAAAAGGCACCGACCAACGATCCGAACGACCCCGAGGGCCTGTCACCGCGCCTGGTGACCAGCTGGACACAGTTCGAAAACCTCTATGGCAGTTTCGTTACCGGCGCTGTACTACCGCTCTCGGTGTACGGCTACTTCGCCAACGGCGGGTCAATCGCCTACATCGTGCGTATTCCCAACACCAGCCCGGCCGGCGAGCCATCGCGCCGTGAATTGCCGGCCGCAGACCGCGCCCTCGGGTTACCGATCGCGGTAGAGAGCCTCGAACCGGACGCCGACATTTCGCTGCAGGTCAGCAGCGCCGATGACACCGATCCGGACGCCGACGGCCCCACCCCATTTGATCTCACCGTTCTGGTCAACGGCGCACCAGTGGAGAACTTCCCCGGATTGACCCTCGGCACCGCTGCCAAAGCCGTCAACGGCGTCTCCACCAAGATCAAGCTCGAGGTACTGCTCGATTCCAAGACCGACTTGTCCTCGCAGATCGAGGTTCTCAAGCCAGGGGTCTATCCGCTGCAGAAGGCGGCTCCGAAGCCGGTTCCGGTCACCGGACGTAAGTTTGCCGGATCGGAAACAGCGCGGTCCGGCATCAACGGTCTGGCCGTCGCCGAGGACGTAACGATGGTGATCGTGCCGGATCTGGTCACCGCCGCTACCAAGGCCGACGGCAGCATCGACCTCGGTTTGTGGAAAGCCGTTCAGACGTCCTTGATCACGCACTGCGAACTCAACGGCAACCGGATGGCCATCCTGGATGCCCCTCCCGGCATGAGCCCGCAGCAGATCAAGGAATGG
>JBBSUU010000559.1:0-2432 GCA_038234115.1 Mycobacteriales bacterium | reverse complement strand
CGGGACCATCTGCAGCGCAGGCGATCGCGATCACCGAATCCGGATGCAGGTGGTCGACGTGGGCGTAATCCACCAAGCCGTGCATCGGGGTATCAATCGAAGGGGTGGCGCCGCCGGTGCCGAAGGAGCAGAACGGGAACAGCGAGACCATCTCATCTTCGTGGTCGACGCCGCGGTAGACGCCGTCCAGACCGACCAGTCGGTCGCGCTCCAGAACAGCCAGTCCGGCTGCCTTCAAGGTACCGAGATCACCGCCAGAACCCTTGACGTACATCAATTCCACATCCGAACCGGTGGCCGGATTGGTCACGGTGACCTTGGCGGAGGTGTTGCCGCCGCCGTAGTTGGTCACCTTGGGGTCTGAGCCCAGGCGGTTCGAACGATCCAGCAGTTCCTGCACACTGGCAGGAACCCCATCGGAAAATTCAGCCATTCTTATGCACCCCATCCGGCGGCCGAGCCGCCAACGCGTTCGGTCACAACTTTTTCGGCATGGCCACTGGCGGCGTAAGCGGCCAGTGGGTTCGGGTCGATGCCCATTTCTTCGCGCAACTGCGCCAGCAGCGGGCGCACATCGGTGTTGTAGCCATCCATCAGAAGCCCATTGGCGCCCAACACATCTCCGTTCAGTCGGGCATGCTTGAGAGCATCCGCGTCGACCAACAGGGCCTTGGCTGTCGCTTCCTGGACATTCATCACCGATCGGGTCAGCGCCGGGACCTTGGGCTCGATGTTGTGGCACTGATCGAGCATGAAGGCCACCCCACCGGCCGGGGTCACGAGGTCGGCGGAGACGATTTCGTGCATGATGCGGAACAGCCCGAACGGATCAGCCGAGCCGACCATCAGATCGTCATCGCCGTAGAAGCGCGAATTGAAGTGGAATCCACCGAGCTTCTTGGCGCGGGCCAGCAGCGCAACGATCATTTCGATATTGGTGCCGGGAGCATGATGTCCGGTGTCCACCAACACCTTTGCCTGCTCACCCAGAGCAAGACAGTGCAGCATCGAAGTGCCCCAGTCCGGCAGGTCGGTGTGATAGAAGGCCGGCTCGAAGAATTTGTACTCCACCAGCATCGTCAGGTCGGGTCCGACCTTGGTGACCGCTTCGTAGGTTTGCGCCAGCGCATCGGACAGCCGATCCTGGCGGGCCCGGATATCGTCCTGTCCGGGATAGTTGGTGCCATCGGCGAACCAGAGTGAGAGCTGCTTGGAGCCGGTGGTTTCAGCAATCTCAACGCATTCCAGGATATGGTCGATCGCTTTGCGGCGGATCTTGGGATCCGGGTTGCAGACACTGCCCAGCCGGTAGTCGTCGTCCTGGAACAAGTTCGGATTGATCGCCCCGATCCCCACGCCCTCGTTCTCGGCGTGTGTAACAACCTTGTCCCAGTTGTCGGCCATGTCCCACGGGATGTGCAGGGCGACGGTGGGCGCTACGCCGGTCAACCTGTGCACCAGTGCGGCATCGGAAATCTTTTCGAAAACATCACGGGCAACGCCTTTATCGGCGAATATCTTGAATCGGGTTCCGGAGTTCCCGAAGGCCCAGGAGGGCGTCTCGATCTGCTGCTGGGCAAGAATTGCCCGGGCCTGGTCTGCTTGCATGGTCTTCGCTTTCGTGTGGGGTCTGACGGGCGCGGGAGTTAGTGGGTGCCGCTGGACAGATGACGCCGCCGCTCGGCGATATCGTCCCGAGCGAAGAACTTCTCGACGGATTCGGCCGAGAGAGGCGCTACCCCGCCGAAGTTGGCCGCGATCGAGCGGACTTCAGCTCCCTTGATCGCCATCTCAGAGACGCCGAGGACACCGGCTGTGGTCGGGGCGATGGCCACGATTCCGTGGTTGCCCAGCAGGATGAGTTGCGGCATCTCGCCGACACGCTGATAGTGCTCGAGCAGGGTGTTGTAGAAAACTCGTCCGAGATCGATACCGGGCTGAGCATAGGGAACGAACAGGGGCTTCCCGATCACCACCGCTTCATCGGAGTACGCGGCCCGATCAAAGGCTGTCGCCGCATCGACCGAAGCCAGCAGGCCCACGACAGACGTGGGATGGGAGTGTCCGACGAACGCCACCGGTTTGATCGCCTGGACTGCAACGTGGATCAGGGTTTCAATGCTGGCCCGCCGCACAGCCCCGTCATACTCGCCGGCCGTCAGCGCCGCCGTCAGATCCTTCTGGGTCGCCGACTCGGACCGGATCAGATCGATCAACGGTGCGACTTCGACAGCGACGAAGTCCTTCTTGGTGGCCTTGCGCATATTGGACCCGGACGCCTTGACCATCACCCGACCATCGACCAGCCGCTCGGAGGTGTTGCCCTCGGCCAGGATCACCATCTTGCGCTCCCGTTTGCCAATGTCATGGGTCAGGTCGAGCAACTGGCGCGAGACCAATTTCGGTTCCCAGCGGGCGATCATTTGGAGCCT
>JBBSUU010000558.1:0-2433 GCA_038234115.1 Mycobacteriales bacterium | reverse complement strand
GTCGTTGCGCTGCACCGCGCGGCGTATTTGCTCTATACCCATCGTGAAAGGCTCGGTGGTCACGGCGTACTGGTGATTGGTCCCAACGAGACTTTTCTTTCCTATATCGGTCAGGTGTTGCCCAACCTCGGTGAATCCTCCGTGGTCTTGGCGACGATGAGCACCCTCTTCCCGGGAGTGACCGCCACCGGGCGAGAACCGGCCGGTGCCGCGGAGATCAAGGGCCGGTTGTCGATGTCCAAAGTTGTCGACAATGCGGTTTTGCATCGCCAGGTGTTACCCAAGCGCACCAGGGTTTTCACCTACGATCGCGGGCAGTTACGACTCGAACCGGCGCTGTTGGCCAAAGCCAGGCGGCGTGCCTGGGCGTCAAGGCTGCCGCACAACAAAGCCAGGCAGGTCTTTCTGCGGGTGGTCCTTGACGGTCTGGCCCGCCAGTTGTCCGGACGGCCGGGAGTCCGGCAGGCGCAGGATGCCCCCCAACTCGACTATGCCGATCTACGAAAAGATCTCGCTTCCGACGGCGATGTCCATGCGGCGCTGGCCGATATCTGGCCGGCGCTGACTCCGCAACAGGTGTTGACCGACTTCTTCGCCTCAGCCGGGAGAATTGCGTTCGCGACGCCAGGCTGGAGCCAGCACGAGCGAGAAAAACTGCAGCGCAACGCTTCCACACCCTGGACCGTGGCCGATGTGCCATTGTTGGACGAGGTGGCCGAACTGCTCGGACCTCTCGGCACAGTGGACCGTGCCCAAGCGTTGGCGCGCGCGGAGGACCTCCAGTTCGCGGAAAAGACCCTCGAGGCCCTACAGTCGGCCGGCTCTGATGAGGAAGACTCTGGTATCGGGTTCACGCTCGGCATGGTGACGGCAGAACAACTCGCGGGGATCAACGAGGAAGAAGTTTCCTACCAGAGCACCGCCGATCGTGCTGCCGCGGACCGCGAGTGGACCTACGGTCATGTCATTGTTGATGAGGCACAGGAACTTTCACCGCTTGCGTGGAAGATGGTGATGCGCCGTTGCCCGATGCGATCGATGACGCTGGTCGGCGATGTGGCCCAAACCTCTGATGCGGCCGGTACTTCCTCTTGGGCCAGGGTGATGAAGCCGCACGTCCAGGACCGGTGGCGGCTGGCAGAACTGACAGTCAACTATCGCACCCCGGAAGAAATCATGCGGGTGGCGATCCCGGTGCTCGCTGCGATCGATCCGACATCAAAGGCGCCGGTATCGGTGCGGTCCAGCGGCTTTCCGCCCTGGTTCAAACAGGTCCCTACCATGGACCTGGCGGCCGCCGCAGCCGAGGCAGTGCGAGATGAGTTGACGCATTTCGCTTCCGGTCAGATGGCGGTGTTGGTGCCGATCGGCGAGGATGGTTCGGTGTTGCGTGAAGTCCGGACGGTGTTTCCGAATGCCGCCGGCGATCCCGGCGCGGGGCACCGAGTTGTGGTGATGGATGTGCTGTCGGCCAAGGGTTTGGAATTCGACTCGGTCGTCGTGGTGGAGCCGGCCGCGGTTCTTGCCGAATCCCGGCATGGAATGAGTGACCTGTACGTGGCCGTTACTCGGGCGACCCAACGTCTTGGGGTCCTGCACAGCCGGTCCCTCCCGTCGGTGCTACAGCAGCCGCGCAGAGCTGCTCAGAGATAGCTACCGGTGGCTCGGCACCTTGATCTCGAGCGATGCCGACGGCGGTGGTCAAAGGTACTTACTTCAGCAGGGCACGGGACATCACCACGCGCTGGATCTGATTGGTGCCTTCGTAGATCTGGGTGATCTTGGCATCGCGCATCATCCGTTCCACCGGGAAATCCCGGGTGTATCCGGCCCCGCCGAACAGTTGAACCGCGTCCGTCGTCACTTCCATTGCGACGTCGGAGGCGAAACACTTTGCGGCGGCGGTGATAAATCCGAGGTTCTTCTCACCGCGCTCGGCTCGGGCGGCTGCGGTGTAGACCATCAGCCGAGCGGCTTCGATCTTCATCGCCATATCGGCAAGCATGAATTCGACACCCTGGAAGGTGGAGATGGTGCGGCCGAACTGCTTTCGATCCTTGGTGTAGGCAATCGCCGCATCCAGAGCGCCCTGTGCCAGGCCCACGGCTTGGGCGCCGATGGTGGGTCGAGTGTGGTCCAAAGTTTCCAGAGCGGTTTTGAAACCCGTTCCGGGAGCCCCGATAATCCGATCACCCGGCACCTTGCAGTTCTCGAAATACAACTCAACGGTCGGACTGCCCTTGATACCGAGTTTCCTCTCCTTGGGACCGACCACAAATCCTTCATCGTCCGTGTGCACGATGAAGGAGGAGATGCCGTTGGGGCCCTTCTCCGGATCAGTCACAGCCATGACGGTGTACCAGGTAGATTTCCCACCGTTGGTGATCCAGCACTTGGTGCCATTGAGAATCCAGTCGTCACCGTCGGCGACGG
>JBBSUU010000557.1:0-2436 GCA_038234115.1 Mycobacteriales bacterium | reverse complement strand
CAAGTACTGAACCAAAGCCTTGGCCTGCTCCGGGTACTTGGTGGTGGCCGAGATGCCCCAGCAGTTGGTGAACACCAGGGTGCCCTTGGTGCCGGTCGGGCCGGCGGGCAGCTCCGCGACGGTGTACTTGACGGTCGGGAAGTCCTTGGCCATCGCGCCGAGCAGCCAGTTGCCCTCGATCGTCATCGCAGCCAGCTGCTTACCGAATGCCTCGCCCGACCAGCCGGCGCTGAGCTGAGCCGGCGTCTGGAGCGTTCCGTCGGTCATCATCTTCTTGACGAAGGTCAGCGCTTCGACGTTCTTCGGGTCGTTTGCAGTCACCTTGCCTGATTCGTCGGTCAGGTACGAGCCGTTCTGCACGAGAAACGCATCGATCCGGTCGCGTTCGGGGGCCAACGCCAATCCGGCAACGCCGTCAGCGGTTAGCTTCTTGGCAACTGCAGCCAAATCGTCCCAGTTCTTGGGGATGTCGGCGTCAGTCAGGCCGGCCTTGGCCCACATCTCGTTGTTGATGAACAGCGCCAAGGTCGACATGTCCTTGGGTGCGCAGTAAAACTTGTCGTTGTAGGTGAACGACTGCTTGAGCGCGGGGTAGAAATCGCCCGCGTTGCTCAGTCCGTCGGCGTACTGGGCGATATTGTCGGCCTTGGCGTAGTTGGCTACCTGGTCGGCGCCAACGTAGAACAGGTCCGGCGCGCTGCCGGACGAGAAGCCCTGTGCCAGTTGCTGTCCCAGATCCTGTGCGGGGGCAACGGTGACCTTGTTGCCAGTGTCCTTGCCCCAGGCATCGGTCGCGGTGGTCAGCGCGTCGGTTTCCACCTGGCCGGAGCTGCCGATCAACACGGACAGGTCGGCGCCACCAGCGGGGGCCGCCGGGGTCTGCCCGGCGGCCGAGCCATCGGCTCCGGGTGCGGTGCTGCTCGAGCTATCGGCGGTCGAGTTCGAGCTACCGCACGCGGATACCAACAGCAGAGTGGCGGCGAGCGTGCCAGCCACAGCAGATTTCACCAAGCGGGTACTTCTCATGACGCAGGCTCCTTAGAGGCCAAGGGACACGGTCCTGGGTTCAGGGCCGTGGGGGGTGCAGGGTGGAGAAAACTAGGGGGAATTGGCAGGCGGTGACAGATCGGGTGGGCGCGAGGAGGCCCGGGAGATCAATTTCGGCGCGAGGAGGATCCTCTCCAGCGCGGCGGTGGAGCTGGTCGGCCGTTCGATTTGGTCGATGAGTAGCCGCGCGCAATGGCCGGCAACTGCCACCAGCGGCTGATCAACCGAGCTCAACCCGTTGCTGGCGGCCACGGTGGAGTTGTCAAAGCCGACGATCGCGATGCCCGTGGGGCGGCCTTCGGCGGCAAGTTCGGCAACCATGCCCAGCGCCATGACGTCAGAAACGCAGACCACCGCTGTCGGGGCCTCGGTGTTCAGCATTTCGCGGGCGCCGGTGCGTGCGGAGTCCAACGTGTTGTCACGTCGTACCGGTTCGCGGCAATCCAGACCGGCTTCGCGCATTGCCTCGCGCCAGCCCGCCTCTCGGTCCGTGCCGACATCGGAGTCGAGCGGCCAACCCAGAAACCCAATTCGCCGATGGCCCGCGGCGATCAGCGTCTCGGTCGCCGTCTTGGTGCCGGCTCGTCCATCCACATCCACCCAGGAGTGACGGGCCGAGTCGTCCCAGGGGCGCCCGAATGTCACGCAGGGAACACCTCTGGTCGCGAGGTGATCACTCCGGACATCGCCCCGGTGCGTGCTGGTCAGGACGATGCCATCGATATCCCAGCGGTCGACGAGTTCGTCGAAAGCGCCGATCTCTCCCTCGTCAGTCGGCGAGGTGTAGAGGATGATCCGGTAGTCGCGGAGCGCCGCCGCGTCGGTCAGCGCGTGCAGGAAGCGGTCGAAGACGGCGTCCCCGTCAACCCCGAAGATCCGCAGCCCGATCAACCGTGACTGACCCGTGCGCAGGCGCTTGGCGGCGAGATTCGGTCGATACCCGAGTTGTCTGATGACCTGCTGGACCCGCTCCGCCGTTTCTGGTTTCACCAGCTGGGGGGTGTTCATCACGTTGGACACGGTTTGGCGAGACACCCCAGCGAGTTTTGCTACCGAATCGAGGGTGGCTCTGGGGGCCGAAACAGGGGCCGCAGCGGTAGTCGCAGCGGTGGCGTCGGTCACGGGTCCTCCCAGACGGTTTGGGTTTTTGGATCGATCCAATTTAACGCCTGCCTCGATTGGATCGATCCATTACGGTCGAAGTGTCTGCTGCGTCACACCGCATGTCAAGTAATTCGCCGAAACTGCCTCAAAAATCGCCCGTTCCAACCAGCAGTACCGGGCCTGATCCCCACGGGAGAACCGAGTGCGTCGTCATGACCCACCAAGGTCTTCAGCCGCTCCCCCGCGCGACCTGGTGACCTGCTCGGCCGCGCCGACAGTCACCCT
>JBBSUU010000556.1:0-2437 GCA_038234115.1 Mycobacteriales bacterium | reverse complement strand
CGGGTTGCCCGTAACGAGTGTTCCCGGACCCAGCGCCGTGATTACCGCGCTCGCGCTGTCCGGCCTTCCCAGCGACCGGTTCACCTTCGAGGGATTTCCCCCGCGGAAGCCGGGGGAGCGGCGGCGGGTGTTCGGCGAGTTGGCAACCGAACCTCGCACCATGGTGTTCTTCGAGTCGGTCCATCGCATCGGGGAGTGCGTCACGGCGATGGCTGCGGCTTTTGGCGCCGATCGCCCCGCCGCGCTGTGCCGCGAGCTGACCAAGACCTATGAAGAAGTACGCCGTGCGCCGCTGGGTGAATTGGCGCAATGGGCGAGCGAAGGGCTGCGGGGCGAGATCACCCTGGTCGTTCAGGGCTACGACGGATCCGGCGCGGCCGCACCCGACGAGTCCGGATTGGCTACGGAGGTGGAGGAGATTGTGGCCGGCGGAAGAAGTCGGCGGGATGCAGTAGACGAAGTAGCCGCTCGGCACAATCTCAATCGCAAGACCGTTTATGCCGCCGCTACCGGCTCGCCTCGCAGCAAACCCTCGCTCTGAACATCCCCCTCTGAACATCTCCCGCTAAGCACCGCCGACGGGTAGTGATGCCGGCCGCGGCGGGCGCGACTAATCTGGCGTACCGACCGGCAGCGCACCGCCGACCGGGTAGCGGAGGACAAAAGATGACTGAGCAGGGCAACGTGAAGGCACAACTTCGTGCTGATCTCACCGCAGCGATGAAAGCCCGCGACGAGTTGAAAAAGGGCACCCTGCGGATGGTGCTCTCTGCGATCACCAACGAGGAGGTCTCCGGAGCCACCGCGCGTGAATTGTCCGGCCCGGAAACGATCGCCGTCCTGGCCCGAGAAGTGAAGAAGCGCAAAGAGTCTGCCGAGGCCTTCGCAGCTGCCGGCCGCACCGAATTGGCCGATCGGGAGAACGCGGAATCAGCGGTGATCCAGGCCTACCTACCTGCCCAGCTGGATGATGAGGCGCTCGACGGCTTCGTTTCCGATGCCTTGGTCGAAGTGCAGCAGCAACTCGGCGCGGCACCGACAATGAAGCAGATGGGTCAGGTGATCAAGGTGGTGCAAGCGCGTGCCGCCGGTCAGGCGGCCGGCGGCCGGATCTCGGCCGCGGTCAAGGCTGCGTTGGCGGCCGGTTAGTTACTGTGCAGTACGGGGTCGCTTGATCACTTAAGCGGCCGGTGGTCCAAGCTTGGTCAAGTTGTCTGATCCGATCTACTACTCACTTTTCAGTGCTCAAAGGAGTGCCCGACATGACTGAGGCTGTTCAAACCCCCAAAGCCGACATTGGCGTCACCGGACTGGCTGTGATGGGTTCCAACCTGGCTCGAAACTTCGCCGGCAAGGGATTTGTCACCGCGATCCACAATAGGTCCGATTCCAAGACCCGAGCACTGATCAAGGATCACGGCAGCGACGGCGTGTTCATCGCAAGTGAGTCCGCCGCTGACTTCGTGGCCTCACTGGCGACCCCGCGCAAAATCATCATCATGGTCAAGGCCGGTGGACCGACGGACGCCGTTATCGACGAACTCTCCGAGCTGCTGGAGCCGGGCGACATCCTCGTCGATGGTGGGAACTCCAATTTCCAGGACACCCGTCGCCGGGAGGAGGCGGCCAGGGCGAAGGGCATTCACTTCGTCGGCACTGGGATCTCCGGCGGTGAGGAAGGCGCGTTGCTCGGCCCATCGATCATGCCCGGCGGATCCGTCGAGTCCTATAAAAGCCTGGGGCCAATTCTGGAGAAGATCTCGGCGCACGTTGACGGGGTGCCGTGTTGCACTCATATCGGCACCGATGGTGCTGGCCACTTCGTGAAGATGATTCACAACGGCATCGAGTACGCCGACATGCAACTCATTGCCGAGGCCTATGACCTGCTGCGCCGCGGCGCCGACCTGTCACCGGCCCAGATCGCCGATGTGTTCGCCGATTGGAACTCCGGCGAGCTGGAATCCTTCCTCGTCGAGATCACCGCCGAGGTGCTCAAGCAGGTAGATTCCGCGACCGGAAAGCCCTTGGTGGACGTAGTTCTCGACGCGGCCGGCCAGAAGGGCACCGGCACCTGGACGGTGCAGTCCGCACTCAACCTCGGTGTTCCGGTCTCCGGTATTGCCGAGGCCGTATTTGCTCGCGGCCTGTCCTCGAGCGCAGCTCAGCGCGCCGCGGCCCAGAGCGTCAACCTCCCGGGACCGGTCGAGCCGTGGGCCATGCAGGACAAGGATGCCTTCGTCGAAGACGTCCGGTTGGCGCTGTACGCCTCCAAGATCGTTGCCTACGCGCAGGGCTTCGATGTCATCGCCGCCGGCGCGAAGGAATACGGTTGGGACATCGACAGTGGTGCAATGGCACGCATCTGGCGTGGCGGGTGCATCATCCGGGCAGCCTTCTTGAATCGGATCACCGAGGCATTCGAGGGTGATCCCGG
>JBBSUU010000555.1:0-2444 GCA_038234115.1 Mycobacteriales bacterium | reverse complement strand
GCAAGACCGGGATCAATACTGACGCCGGCAAGAACATGGTGGGCTCGTTCTACGAGCCGGCTGCGGTGATCGTTGATCTGGCGACGCTGGAAACCCTGCCGCACAACGAGTTGGTGGCCGGCATGGCCGAGATCGTCAAAGGCGGCTTCATCGCGGATCCGGAGATTCTACGGATCATCGAGGCGGATCCATCGGCAGCGATTGATCCGACCGGGCCGGAGTTGGCTGAGTTGGTCAGACGCAAGATCCAGATCAAGGCGGATGTGGTGTCCCAGGATCTGAAGGAATCGGACCTGCGTGAGATCCTGAATTACGGCCACACCCTGGCGCATGCGATCGAAAAGCGGGAGAAGTACCGCTGGCGCCATGGCGCAGCGGTGTCGGTGGGATTGGTCTTTGCCGCTGAATTGGCCCGCGCGGCCGGGCGGCTGGACGATGCAACTGCCGACCGACACATCACCGTATTGCATTCTCTTGGTCTGCCAACAACTTACGATCCAGGGGCCCTGCGCGAATTGGTCAAGATCATGGGGTCGGACAAGAAGACCCGAGCCGGAATGTTGCGCTTCGTGGTCCTGGACAAGCTTGGCAAGCCTGGGCGGCTGGAAGGCCCGGACCCGGCGCTGCTGGCAGCGGCCTATTCGGTGATCGCCGGCCAGAAACCACCGCGTGCCTTGATTTCACTGGGCTGAACCGGTTTCGACCCGGTCTCGGTCTGACCCGCTCGACCACCACGGCAGTAGATCTCGCGCGTGATTGCGGATAAGCAAGGAACCGGCAGAGCTCCGATGGCCCCTGTTTTGCGCGCCGGATGAAACGATGGGTCGGTACCAGCGCAGCCCCGCCGCCCGACGAACGGAATGCTCACCCCGTGAACAGTGACCAGCAACAGATCCAGGCCCTGACCCAACGAGTGACCCAGCTGGAAATCATCGTGACCCAGCTGGTGGAACGAGCCGGCGGCTACGTCACTTTCGCCCCCATCACCCAAGACGACCCCAGTTCGTCCTTCCCGGCAGCGCCGGCTTCGGTAGCACCCGATGACGCCCAGGTGCCCGGGTCTGCGATTCCGGGAGTTCCCGACGAGGTGATTGGCGCAATTTTGGCCGGCAAAAAAATTCAGGCCATCAAGTACTACCGGCAGTTCACCGGGGTGGGCCTGCAGGAGGCGAAGGAAGCCGTTGATGCCTTCGTGATTCAACTCGGCATGAGGTAGCTCCCGCGAAGCGTCCACCTCAGATCCGGTGCCCTTCTGACTCACGGCGCTGTCGGGCTCGGGTAATCGGCTCGAGAGGTGGACCAGCAGTTCCGCCCTCGGCGAAGACTCGGAACAAAAATTCCCATCATTGCATTGAGTCGGTATGGCTCAACTTTTGAAGGGTGAACTGAATGATTGAAATTTTACGACTGCCGGTCCTCGCACTGGCCGAAGTGGTCGTCTTGCCGGGCATGGTGGTGCCCATCGAACTGGACGAATCCTCCCAGGCCTCGATCGACGCGGCCATGGCTGTCGTGGAAGGCGACGTGCCGGCAAAATTACTGCTGGCGCCGCGCCTGGCCGATCGGTACTCGACCTACGGCGTAATCGCCTCCATTGAACAGGTGGGCAAGCTGGCCGGCGGCGCCACCGCCGCGGTGCTGCGCGCCGGCCGGCGGGCCAAGATCGGCGGTGGCGTCACCGGCCCCGGTGCCGCGCTCTGGGTCGAGGCCGAACCGGTCGCCGATGATTCAGCCACCGAGACCACCAAAAGCCTGGCGGCAGAATACAAATCACTGGTGATCGCAACTCTGCAGCAGCGTGATGCCTGGCAGGTGATCAATACCGTCGAGCGAATGACCGAACCGGCCGCGATTGCCGATTCTGCCGGCTGGGCGGGATACCTTTCTGCCGAACAAAAACGACAGCTCCTCGAGACTCCCGACGTGGCAGAACGTCTGGCCGTGCTTATCGACTGGACCCGTGCGCACCTGGCCGAGATGGATGTGGCCGACAAGATTCGCGGCGACGTCCGGGAAGGCATGGAGAAGAGTCAGCGGGAATTTCTGCTGCGCCAGCAGCTTGCGGCAATACGCAAGGAATTGGGCGAGGGCGAACCTGACGGCGCCGACGATTTCCGTACCCGGGTCGAGCAGGCCAACCTGCCGCCGAAGGTACTGGAAGCTGCGCTTCGCGAGGTGGGGAGGCTGGAACGCGCCAGTGATCAAAGCCCGGAATCAGGTTGGATCCGGACCTGGCTGGACACCGTGCTGGAAATCCCGTGGCAGATCCACACCGACGATCAGATCGACATCGACGCAGCCCGAACCGTCCTCGATGCAGATCACCACGGACTCACGCAGGTCAAGGACCGGATCGTTGAATACTTGGCGGTGCGTTCTCGGCGGGCCGCCCGCGGCTTGCAGGTGGTCGGAGGGCGTGGTTCCGGCGCTGTGCTGCTGCTGGT
>JBBSUU010000554.1:0-2444 GCA_038234115.1 Mycobacteriales bacterium | reverse complement strand
CGACGCAGCCCGCGCCGCCGGCCGGGGCGCGATCAACAAGGGTGAATCCGGCTATCGCGTCGAACTTGACGCCAACAACAATGGTGTCGCATGTGAGGGCAAGGCGCAGTACGCCCAGTCCATTACCCCCAGCCCCTCCTCGAGCGGTGGTTCGAGGGCGACCGGAAATCGCGGGCAAACTATCATCAATGCGGCCATGCAGTGGCTGGGTACCCAGTACGCCTGGGGCGGCGGTAATTCCCAGGGTCCGACTCTCGGCATTCGTGACGGCGGCACCGCCGACGCCTACGGCGACTACCGCAAGGTCGGTTTTGATTGTTCTGGTTTGACGATATATGCCTATGCCCAGGTCGGGATCAGCCTGCCGCACTATTCCGGATACCAGTATCAGACCGGTCGGAAGGTCTCCCGGGACAACCTGCAGCCGGGTGACCTGGTCTTCTGGGCGAACAACACTTCCAATGCGGCGACGATTCATCACGTGGCAATCTGGGTCGGTGACGGAACCATCATCGAGGCGCCACAGTCGGGCTCATACGTGAAGGTCTCCACGATGAGGTGGAACGGGTACATCGGCGCCTCGCGCCCGGGTAGCTGATCGTCCTGGACGCCGCCGTCATCATTGCCGGCGGCGTCGCGCGGCGGCTCGGCGGTATCGACAAGGCTTTGCTGTCCTTCGACGGACTCCCGATGATCGATACCGTTCTCGCAGCGGTGGGAGACGTGCCGGTGGTGATGGTCGGTCCGGCCCGAGCAACGGCGAGACCGGTCCACACCGTAGTGGAGGAACCCCGGGGCGGTGGACCCGCGGCCGGCGTCGTTGCCGGCCTGCGTGCGCTGAATCTGCTGGTTCCCCGGGCGAGCATCATTGCGGTGCTGGCTGCTGATCTGCCCGGCCTCACCTCGGTCACCATCTCCCGACTGTGCGCGGCGCTGGATGATTCCGGGCCGGATGACCGCAGGCAGGATGCGGGTGGGCCGGACCACCGCGGGCCGGACGGTGTCGACATACCCGCGCCGGGGGCGATTCTGGTCGATTCCGATGGCCGCGAACAGTGGCTCACCGGCGTCTGGCGGGTAGCGGCATTACAGTCTGCAGTACTTATCAAGCCGGATTGGACCGGAGCGTCGGTGCGTTCACTGCTGTCGTTACCGGGCATCCGGTTGGTCACCGGCACCACCCGTGAAGTCACCGATATCGACACCCCCGGCGATGCTGCCGCCTGGCGCCGACAGGGCGATGGATCGAGCGGGCAGAATAGGCAAAGCGGCACCGAGGGCGCCGAGTAGTCACGTAGCGTGGCGGGGGGACGTGCGCTGGGAGGTTCGGTGCCGGCCCCCAAACCAGGCAACGAGTTTCATCGACAAAGCCCACAAGGAGAACAGCCGGTGTCGGCAGAGCAGAACGGGTATGGCGCGCAGCCGGTCTCCGTGGATAAGCAATCACAGTTCGCCCCCGGTCAAGCGGGAGCAGTCGGTAACCGGCCCGGACCTGGTCCGGTCCCGACCAACCAGGGTCCGCAGCCGCAGCCGCAGGGGCCGAACGGCCCTGGAGCCGGCGGTCACCGCCCGAACGGTCATGGTCCAAATTCCGACGCCGCGCTGCTGGAACGAACGATTTTCGAAGTGAAGCGGGTCATCGTCGGACAGGACCGGCTGGTTGAGCGCATTCTGGTGGGCCTGCTGGCCAAAGGGCATCTGCTCATCGAGGGTGTCCCCGGGGTTGCCAAAACCCTTGCGGTCGAGTCCTTTGCCCGCGTGGTGGGTGGCACATTCTCGCGTATCCAGTTCACCCCCGACCTGGTGCCCTCAGATCTGCTCGGTACCAGGATCTATCGCGCCGGCCGTGAAGAGTTCGACACCGAACTGGGGCCCGTCTATGCCAACTTCGTACTGACCGATGAGATCAATCGCGCTCCCGCCAAGGTCCAGTCGGCGTTGCTCGAGGTAATGGCCGAACGGCAGGTCTCCATCGGTGGGGTTACGTACAAGATGCCGAATCCGTTCCTGGTCATGGCCACTCAGAATCCGATCGAGAACGAGGGCGTCTATCCGCTGCCGGAAGCGCAGCGGGATCGATTCCTGTTCAAGCTGTTGGTCGGCTACCCGGAACCCGAGGAAGAGCGCGAGATCGTTTACCGGATGGGTGTTTCCGTTCCGGTTGCAAATGAGGTGCTGCCCATCGCAGAGTTGGCGCGCCTGCAGGACGTCGCGTCCAACGTTTTCGTCCACCACGCACTGGTCGACTATGTCGTGCGATTGGTCTTCGCCACGCGCACCCCGGCCGAACACGGCATGGCCGATGTGGCCGGCTGGCTCTCCTACGGTGCGTCCCCGCGCGCCACCCTGGGCATGATCGCGGCGGCGAGAGCCCTTGCCCTGGTGAGGGGGCGGGATTTCGTAGTCCCGCAGGATGTAGTCGACGTCGCCGCTGATGTCCTTCG
>JBBSUU010000553.1:0-2444 GCA_038234115.1 Mycobacteriales bacterium | reverse complement strand
GGGCCCGGGTTTGTCCGTTTCACCAAATCGAGCATTTCCGGCACGTCGGCAGCTCGCAAGACCAGTGCTTTGGAATCAGCAGCCTTGGCCAGCGAAACGTCAACCAGTTGCACGCCGTCCCCTACCCAGGCGGTCTCCCAGCCGGGCGGCGGCACCACATCGGTACCGCACAGAGCGAATACCTCGCCCGGCTCCAAGAGCTTTGCCGCGTCCTGCCAGGCCTGCGGGTCGGCGCTATCGGCCAGTGCCACAAATGGTGATACCTCGCTCAGGTACCGCGCGGCCAAACCCTGGCGCTGGGCGAATCGTCGGTGGTGGCCAATGAGGCCGGCCCACGTGGGATTGTCCAGAATGGGGTCACCGAGGGTGGAATCCGGCGTCCAAGCGAGGGTTTCGGCAGTCATCCGTTCACTTTATCCTCGGCCGGCTGCGGACTCGTGCCAGGTATCGGCGCTACGTTCAGCCGAACCACACCACTTCACCTTCAGCTCTCGGACGACATCATCGAGGTAGCAAAGGGCTCAAAAGCAGCGGTGGGTGCTGTCGGGCGAGACGCTACCTCGAGGGTTTATGGAGCGCCTGGGGTTTGTGCGCCGCCTCGGCCCCGGTGCTATCGCTCTGCACCAAGAACTCGGGATTGTCCGGCGAGGCTTTTACTTGATGTCCCTTGATCTTTCGGGGATGCGTGAGCTTCTTCGTCACCTCACCCGTCGTGGGGCCCTGGGGGGTGTTCCACTCGACCTTGTCGCCGGGTGCTGGTTCAGACTCTTGTGTCATGGCTGCCCTTTCGACGACGGTCAGCAGGCAACATGCCCCCTAATGGAAGGGAACAAACATAGACCTCAGGTTGTATTTTCCCCGGCTGCGATCAGATGCGGCTGGACCTCGGCGGTCACCAGAACGATCTGGATCTCGACCTGAGCCAGTAGTTCCTCGGGAACCAACGTGCCCTCTTTGGAGACCTCTTCCACCTGCGCGCAGACCGCCGCCAACGCCGCAGCGCCCATCGTCGCGCTGCTCCCGCGCAACCGATGTGCCAAGAAGGCCACCGCGGCAGCGTCCCCCTTTTCCACCTCGGCGCGGACGGCTGCCAGATGGCCGGAAGTATGAGCCAACCAACGAGTCAGCAGATTGACGCGATCCGAATCCTCGAGGTCCTGCAGATAACCGAACTGCTCCGGATCCAGAATCGGTTCCGACTGCTGCTGGGGCACAAAGGCTTGCTCTACCAGCGGATCTGCCCCCTCGCGGATCGTCAGTGAGTTGAAGGTGCTGGTCAGGTTCTCGGCTCTGATCGGTTTGCTGAGGTAGGCATCCATGCCCGATTCCAGGCTTGCGCGCCGGTCTTCGGCGGTCACGCTCGCGGTGAGCGCGACGATATTGGGTTGATGGATGGAACTGCCGAAGGCCCTGATCACCTTGGTGGCCTGCAGGCCGTCCATCACCGGCATATGAATGTCCATCAGCACCACGTCGTAGTTGCTGGTTTGAACGGCCTCCACGGCTTCCAGACCGTTGCCGACGATATCGACCCGGTGGCCGGCTCGGGTCAACATCAGTTGGCCAACCGTCTGATTGACGAGGTTGTCCTCGGCCAGGAGAACGCGAAGCCCGCTGCTTGCCGGAGCCGGCACCTGATCGCCGGAGTGCAGTGATTGCCCGGAAAGTAATTTGCTGATGATCCGGTGTAGTTCGCTGCTTCGCACCGGTTTGCTCATGATGGCAGCAAAAGCAGCTCGCCGTTCCGGTCCGATGGCCTTGCTCAGACTGGTCAACAGGATGAGGGGGACGTCCTGCCAGCCGGGCAGGACCTTGAGCGTTCTGGCCAGGGTCGCCCCGTCCATCCCCGGTAATTTCATGTCGAGAATAGCAATATCGGGCGCGGGCAGATCTCGGATGTGTTGCAGCGCCTCCATCGGAGAACTCATCGAAGTGGTCTGAATGCCCCAGCGGTCCAGCTGGGCGATCAGGATCCGCCGGTTCTCTTCGTTGTCATCCACAATCAGCGCCGTACGACCGGCCAGGGAGGTAACGGAGCGGGCGGCAACATCGACCGGGTTGGCGATGGGAGCGAAACCCACGCTGAAGGAGAAGACCGAACCGACACCGGCTTCGCTGGTGACCGACATGGTGCCGCCCATCATTTCGACGATGGCGTTGCTGATCACCAGGCCCAGACCGGTGCCGCCGTGCTGACGGGTAGTCGAAGCGTCGACCTGACTGAAGGAACGAAATAACCGGTGCATCCGATCCGCCGGGATACCGATGCCCGTGTCGGAGACCGAGAAGTTGATGATGTGACGCTCGCCGGAGTTTTCGCGGTCCGGGCTGATCTGGACCAGGATGTGTCCGCGTTCGGTGAACTTGACCGCATTACCCACCAGGTTCACCAGAATCTGCCGGAGCCGGGTCACATCGCCAACCACCCACTCCGGGCACCCGGG
>JBBSUU010000552.1:0-2446 GCA_038234115.1 Mycobacteriales bacterium | reverse complement strand
TCGGCGCCGAGCGGTTCGACTCCGTCGAGCACCCACGCGACATCCGGATGGGAGCTCAAACCCGGTTGGGGCCCACGGGATGCAGCCCTGACCAGATCAGTTCTGTGACTTCGTTGATGTCGGCGGCCAGCAAGATCTGCAAAGTCTGCAAAGAACCCGTAGTTCGTGACAATGCGTACTCCCGTCGATTCGTATTGAGCTGAGAGGACCACACAGCAGCGTTGACCCCGAGACGAGCGATCGCCGCCGGTAGTAGGACCTCTGCTTCCGAGCGGTCGAGTGGCACAATGTCGCCCCACCCGCTCACTACCTGTAGCAACGCCGCCACCGGATCGGAATGATGCCTGCAGGCATAGGCCGCAGCCACCGCCAGCTCGGCGACCCGCACTCCGACAACCAGGTCACCAAAGTCCAGTAGTCCCGAAAGGTACCGGCGGCCGCCGCTATCCATTGATGTCAACAGGTTTGAATCGTGCAGATCATGGTGGACCAGTGCCCGAGGCAGCGAATTCAGCTGCGGTCCCACCGTGCGGTCGAAAAGCTCACCGGCCCGGGTGCAGAGGTCGCGGGTTTGAGGATCCGTAACAGCGACGAGCGCTTCGTCGATGGAGTGCTTGCTACGGCTCAATTCCCATCGATGGGTGGGCGGACTCGGCGGCGGCGCCACCGCCCCCAGGACGAGACTCAATTGTGCGGCCAGGGCGCCGATCTCGGTGAGCAGACCGTCATCGATGACTTCGAGATCGGTAAGGGGTTTTCCTGGCAGCCAGGTCGATATCTGCACCAGCAGATCACGACCATTCACTGACGTCTGACTCGTTGCCCTGCCGGCGCGATCAGGTCGAAGCTCTGCGACCGGTAAGCCTTGCTGGTGGACGGCGGTCATCACATCGCCTTGCCAGATCACTTCAGCCGCATTCACCAAATCCGACGGTAAGGCCTTGAACGCCATTACCCCCTCGGCAAGCGTGACACGGCACACGGTGGCGATCTCACTGGGAATCAGGTCCACTCTGGCATCGAGTAAGCCATATTCCTGGGCCAAGATTGATTTCACCTCGGCTGCGGAAAGGACCAGGCCGGTGGGGACAGCGTCCATGGACTCGGACGCCATGTCTGCGGACAGGTTCACTGTGGTCCTTCGCTGGTAGATGTCCGGGCGGGAACTACACTATTATTGTTCACCAATTGTTGCCAGTAAGGTTCGCATTCGAGGAGACGCTGATGACCCCGACGCGATCGATGTCCATGACCAACGGCTTTGACCCCGCGCAGCCCACCCGACTGGGCGTAACCACCAGTCAACTGATGCAACGCCGGGAACGAACTCTTGGCGCCCCCTACCGGTTGTTCTACCAGCGACCGGTGCACCTCACCCACGGATCAGGAGTCCTGCTCTTCGACGACGAGGGGAACGAGTACCTCGATGCCTACAACAACGTGCCCGTTGTTGGACACTCGAATCCTCGCGTCCAGCGGGCGGTGAATGACCAGCTCGGTAGGTTGAACACCCACACCAGGTACCTCACCGACGGTGTCGTGGACTATGCAGAGGAGCTGCTGGATCTGTTTCCACCGTCGCTGAGCCAGGTGATGTTCACCTGCACCGGCAGTGAAGCCGTTGATCTGGCCATCAGAGTGGCCCGTCTCTACACCGGTGCGCAGGGAGTTATCGCAACTCGGCACGCCTATCATGGCACTACCCAAGCCACGGTGGAACTTTCGCCCGCACTCGGGCCGAACCGCACTCCCTCCCCCGCGGTGATTCTCATCGATGCGCCCGACATGCTTCGTGACGACCCCAGCACCACCGCGCGGGATTTCGCGTGTCGAGTGGAAGCGGCGATTGCCGAGTTTCAGCGCCGTGGAATCAAATTCGCCGGGTTAATCCTGGATTCGGTGCTGTCCAGCGACGGGCTCCAGGTCGACCCGATCGGACTTCTCGGTCCAGCGGTAAATGCGGTCCATCATCACGATGGCCTCTTCGTCGCCGATGAGGTGCAGGCCGGGTTTGGTCGCACCGGCTCGCAGTGGTGGGGGTTTGCGCGGCACCATGTCGTGCCCGATCTGGTGGTTCTCGGCAAACCGATGGGTAATGGCCTTCCCATCGCCGGCGTCGTGGGTCGCCCGGAGCTGTTTGATCGATTTTCGCGAGAAACGCGCTATTTCAATACGTTTGGCGGTACACCGGTAACCGTCGCCGCAGCCGCCGCGGTGCTCACCGAGTTGAAAGAACGCGACTTGCTGGCCAACGGCGAACGTGTCGGCCATTTGTTGCGCCAAGAAATCGAAATGATGACCTCGAGTAACCCTGCCGTCGCGCAGATCCGCGCGGCCGGGCTCTTTCTTGCGGTAGAACTTGTCGACACATCAACTCTGTTACCCGATCCCGCTGCCGCGGCCGCGGTGGTCAATCACATGCGGGACAACCACATTCTGATCAGCG
>JBBSUU010000551.1:0-2458 GCA_038234115.1 Mycobacteriales bacterium | reverse complement strand
TTCCGGAACCGATGCTGACCGCCACCATGGTGGAACTACGGGATGGGTTGGCCGCCCGGGCATTACGCGGACAGGGCCGGTTGGCTTCAGTTCCCGATCCGGCGACTTACGATGCGTTGCATCATCATTGCGAACTGGTGGTGGTCGGCGCCGGGCCGGCCGGGTTGTCGGCTGCACTCGCAGCCGGTCGGCGCGGGGTTCGGGTGCTGCTGATCGACGACCGGCCCGCTGCCGGCGGCGCGCTGCTGTACGACGCCGAGTTGACCTGGGTGGGGTCGATGGTGGCTGCCTTGGCCGCGTTACCGAATGTGGTGCATCTGCAACGCACCACCGTCACCGGGTATTACGACAAGAACTACCTGATCGCGGTGGAGCACCGAACCGATCATCCCGGTCATGGTCTGGCCGACGATGCGGCGCGGGAGCGGGTTTGGCGCATTCGGGCCGGTCACGTCATCCTGGCCACCGGCGCGCACGAGCGCAGCATCGCCTTTGCCGGAAACGATGTTCCGGGCGTCATGTTCGCCGAATCAGCGCTCATCTACCTGCGCCGGTACGGCGTCCTGGTCGGCACCGATGTCGTCGTCTTCACCGAACACGATGATGCCTACCGGGTGGCAGCCGAGTTGGCCCTCGCCGGCGCAGCGGTGAGAGTCGTCGATCCCCGCGAATCAACGCCTCGTAGGCCAGGCGGTACCCCCTCGAGCGAAGTCGAGACCCCAGTCATTCAAGGCGTTGTCGTTGGCACCGAAGTCGACTCCGACGGAGTCCTCGCAGCTGTCCTCATTTCCGACGGCACCCGGTTGCCGGCCACCGTTCTCGCGATCAGCGGGGGGTGGAATCCGGCCGTACAGTTGTTCTCGCAGTCGGGGGGAGCAACGGTATTCGATGTCGGTGTTGGTGCCTTTGTGCCCGGCGCTGCCACCCAGTCGGTCAGCGTCGCCGGTTCTGTCACCGGCCTGCGCCTGACCACTGAGGCCATCGCTTCCGGAGTGGCCGCCGCCGGCGCCCTCTCCGCCGCCGCCCTCTCCGCTGGCGCTGATCAAAGTGGCCACAATCTCGCCTCCGGCATCGATTTCGCCGACTTTGATCAATGCCTGGTTGCTGAGCCGACTGCTGCTGCCGGCCTGTACGCGGTGTTGCCGACCGGCGCTGATCCGCGCACCCTCACCGAGCACTACGTGGACATCCAGCGGGACGTCACGATCGCCGATATCGCTGTTGCCAGCGGCGCCGGACTCCTGTCGGTCGAGCACGTCAAGCGATACACCACGGCCGGTACCGCCCATGATCAGGGCAAGACCTCCGGAATCGTCACCAGCGCCGTGCTGGCTGCCCTGCAGGGGGTCGAGATCGCCGAACTGGGCGTCTCCAAGTTCCGTCCACCCTATGTCGCAATCTCTTTCGCTGCCCTGGCCGGTCGGGAGCGCGGTGACCTGTACGACCCCGTTCGGACCACCGGCGCCCATCAATGGCATCTGGCACACGGCGCCGCTTGGGAAAATGTCGGGCAATGGAAGCGCCCCTGGTTCTATCCACAAGAACTACCCGGCGGCGGCGTCGAAGACATGCACGCGGCAGTTACCCGCGAATGCATCGCCGCCCGAACCAATGTCGCCTTCATGGACGGCTCCACCCTGGGCAAGATCGACGTCCAAGGCCCGGATGCCGGCAAGTTTCTGGACATGCTCTACACGAACCTGATGTCGTCCCTGAAGGTCGGCATGATCCGCTACGGGGTGATGTGCAACGTCGACGGAATGACCATGGACGACGGCACCGTATTCCGGCTCGACACCGAGCGTTTCCTGGTCACCACCACCACCGGCAACGCTGCCAAGATCCTGGACTGGATGGAAGAGTGGCTGCAAACCGAATGGCCGGACCTGCAGGTTGCCTGCACCTCGGTCACGGAGCAGTGGGCCACCATGGCGCTCGTCGGACCGCGCTCTCGCGCGTTGCTGGCGGCGCTGGCACCTGACTTGGCCGTGGCCAACGAGGATCTGCCGTTCATGGCCTGGCGCGACACCGTAGTGGCCGGGCTCCTGGCGAGGGTGGCTCGGATCTCTTTCTCCGGGGAATTGGCCTACGAGATCAACGTCGCCTGGTATGACGCTGCGGCGTTATGGGACGCAGTCTGGGCGGCCGGTGAACCGGTCGGCCTGACCCCCTACGGCACCGAGACCATGCACGTGCTGCGTGCCGAAAAGGCTATCCGATCATCGGTCAGGACACCGACGGGACCATCACCCCGCAGGACCTCGGCATGGGGTGGGCGGTCTCCAAGAAGAAGGTCGATTATATCGGCAAACGCTCCCACGCCCGTCCTGATAACTCACGGCCGGACCGCAAACATTTGGTCGGGCTGCTCCCCCACGATCCGACGATGATGCTGCCGGAAGGGTGCCAACTGGTTGACGTGTCCGGAGAATTGGTGCCGCCGGTTCCCATGCTCGGA
>JBBSUU010000550.1:0-2465 GCA_038234115.1 Mycobacteriales bacterium | reverse complement strand
GAGCGGTCGCCAAATGTTGGACGGCAGCGACCAGTAGCTGATCCCGAGAGCGGAACTGGTGCAGGAGCCGTCCTCGCGAGACAGCTGCTATCTCCTGGATTCGCAGGGTGGAGGCGCCCGCGTAGCCGAAGTCGATCAACGCCCTGACAGCCGCGTCGAGGATCCGTTGCTGGGTGGCCTGACTTCTGGGGTCCAGCGGCCGGATCTCGAATTCTTTGGTTTCGGCGGCATTTTCCCAAATCTGGTCCGAGCTGTGGGCGGAAGAATGGGGTTCGGTCATCACGCAGGTTGTCTACACCGTTCGCCCTTATCGGGCAAGCAGCGCTGTTCCTGCAGCTGCCTGGACCGGCCGTGAGACCGGGATATTGTCCCGGTGATCCACTGCATCGTTAATGGACTCCGCAAACGCTTGACAGTCAATGCTGACTGTTGTTCTCTGGTGCGAGTAGTACCGTTGCCGGCATCGACCTATGAGGTCATCGTTCGCGACGCCGGAATCAGATGAATGTCGACAGTGGAAAGCAGGCAGGGTGGATCTCACCGGAAGTGTTGCAGTCATTACTGGCGGTGCCAGCGGTTTGGGTTTGGCCACCGCTCGCAGAATTGCTGCGAATGGCGCCACCGTCGTGTTGGTCGACCTACCTTCGTCGCCGGGCGCCGAGGTTGCCCAGAGTTTCGGTGGCGCCGCACATTTCGAGCCGGCAGATGTGACCAGCAGTGATGAAATCACCGCTGTATTCGATCGGGCCACCGCGCTGGGGCCGGTGCGCCTGGTGGTGAACTGTGCCGGGATCGCCACGCCGGGACGCATTCTCGGTAAGAATGGCGTCCTGGAGCTGGAACAGTTTGCCAAGGTGATCCAGGTTAATTTGATAGGCACCTTCAACGTGCTCCGACTCGGCGCGCAGGCCATCGCCAGGACTGAACCCATCGGAGAAGAGCGCGGGGTCATCGTCAATACCGCGTCGGTGGCGGCCTATGACGGTCAGGTCGGCCAGGCGGCCTACGCCGCCAGCAAAGGCGGCGTCGTTGGTCTCACCATCACCGCAGCCCGCGATCTGGCCGACAAACTGATCAGGGTGATGACCATCGCCCCGGGTATTTTTGAAACTCCCATGCTGGCCGGGCTACCCGAAGCCGCCCAAAAATCCTTGGGGGCACAGGTGCCGCACCCGAGCAGGCTCGGCAGACCGGATGAATACGCTGCTCTGGTGGAGCATATTGTGGCCAACCCGATGCTGAACGGTGAAGTCATCCGACTGGATGGCGCGATCCGGATGGCACCCCGCTAGTGACCTGGTGAGTACCGATCCAGGGTGAACCAGTTCAATCACCGGCCAACTCGAGAAAAGGAATTTCCAGATGCGTGATGCCGTAATTGTCGAAGCGGTCCGGACTCCGGTAGGGCGTCGCAACGGGTCGTTGTCCGGTGTCCACTCCGCTGATCTGTCTGCGGTTGTGCTTTCGGCGTTGATCAGGCGAACCGGACTTGATCCGGCCCTGGTGGATGACGTCATCTGGGGCTGCGTCACCCAGTCCGGTGACCAGGCGTTCAACCTCGCGCGGACGGCGTTGCTCTCGGCCGGCTGGCCGGAAACTGTTCCTGGGGTGACGATTGATCGCCAGTGCGGCTCATCGCAGCAATCCATCCACTTCGGGGCCGCCGGCGTGATCGCCGGTCAGTACGATTTCGTCGTGGCCGGCGGCGTTGAGTCGATGAGCCGGATGCCGATGGGGTCCAATCTGCAAGGTGGAGATCCCTTTGCCGGCAATGGTTTTTCCTCCCGCTACGGGGTGTCGCCTAATCAAGGGATCGGCGCTGAGATGGTTGCCGACAAGTGGGGACTTTCCCGGACTCAGCTTGACGAATTCTCCGCGGCATCCCACCAAAAGGCGGCTGCAGCCCAGGATGCCGGCGCCTTTGCCGCCCAAATCACCCCGGTCGCCACCGAGGCGGGTGAATTCACCGCCGACGAGGGCATCCGCCGCGGGACCACAGCAGGGAAGCTGGCCGGCCTGAAAACGGTGTTCAAGACCGACGGTGTGATCCATGCCGGCAACGCCTCGCAGATCTCCGACGGTTCGGCCGCGCTCCTGATCACCACGAGTGAATTGGCTGCCGCGCATGGCCTTACCCCCCTTGTGCGGGTGCACACCGCCGTCTTGGCCGGTGCGGATCCGGTGATGATGTTGAGTGCGCCGATCCCGGCGACTCAGAAGGCCCTGGCCAAGAGTGGGTTGACCGTCGATCAGATCGGCGTTTTCGAAGTCAACGAAGCGTTTGCGCCGGTTCCGCTGGCGTGGCTTGCCGAAATCGGCGCGGATGAAAAAGCGCTGAACCCGTTGGGTGGCGCAATCGCGCTGGGTCATCCGTTGGGCGGATCAGGGGCGCGGATTGCCACCACGCTGATTTACCACATGAGGGACAACGGAATTCGGTACGGATTGCAGACCATGTGTGAGGG
>JBBSUU010000549.1:0-2469 GCA_038234115.1 Mycobacteriales bacterium | reverse complement strand
TTGCCGAATAGCGGCATCGAAAAGTTCGAGATCCCACGGCTGCTCCGCTTCGGCCTGCACCGCTACCGGAGTGGGCACCCGCCGATGGGAGCGGACCGCGTCCAACGCCAGCGGATAGGTCGGGCATTCGAGCAATACCCGATCACCGGGTGCGGACAACTCGCTCACAATGATCGACCAAGCGTGCTGTGCGCCGTTGGTGATGAGAATCTCCTCCGCCGACGTCGGCAGTCCGGATTGGGTGAAGCGGTTCGCAATCATCTCTCGCAGCGCCATCAAGCCCAGCGGATGGTAGCCATCAGTGGCCAGGTAGGGCACCAAATCCTGGGCTGCGCCGGCCACCGCGGCGGCGATCTCCGGTCCGGGGGCGGGAAGTGACGCTGTGGTCAGATCTATGACATCCGGTTCGGGATCCTCCAGTTTGCCCCACAGCCCGTAGGTCCGATTCGGTGCCATTTCCAAGGAGTGGGCGTACGTCAGTCGACTACCCGAGCCCCGAACACTGATCAGCCATCCCTCATCGCGCAACAAGGAGTAGGCAGCCGCCACCGTGGTGCGGGACAGACCGGCCTTGACCGCCAGTTCGCGCTCACTGGGGAGTCCGGTATTGACCGCCAATCTGCCGTCCAGCAGAGCGCCCCGGATCCGACGGGCCAACTCCTTGTAACTGGCCTGATGCTGGGCCAATTCCTGGGGGAGTAGGTCCAGGGGGGTGCCGCCGCTGATGTGGCGAACCAGGGTGCCGGCCGTGATTCGAGTACCGGGCGACGCCGTGACAAAGGGAGTGCTGACCGAAGTGGGCATCAGTCCACTTTCCCGCAATTGGCTATTGGAATCCAGTCCAATCGAAGAGAATCTGGGAGCTATGTCAGGCCAATCTGCTCCCACCCCCGGTGCGGACGCACCTTTTTTCGCCGCCACCGGCGTCCGGAAGCTGGTTCAGCCGATTCCCCGAGATCGACTGACCAGGCGGTTCGGACAGTTGTTGGTCGGACTCGTGCTCTACGGCTTCTCGATGGCCATTATGATCCGCGCCGGTCTCGGTCTTGATCCCTGGGATGTTTTGCACCAGGGCCTGACCGAAAGGGTCAACCTGAGCTTCGGCCTGGTCGTCATCATCATCTCCGTCGTGGTGCTGTTGATCTGGATCCCGCTGCGTCAAAAGCCCGGCGTTGGCACCATCGCCAACGCCATCATTGTCGGCGCCGCCACCGATCTGGGTTTATTTCTGCTGCCGGCAATTGACAATCTGGCTTTGGCCATCGTCGCCATGGTGCTGTCGGTCCCGCTCAACGCGCTGGCCGGCGCGTTGTACCTCGGCGCCGGTCTGGGGCCGGGCCCACGCGATGGGTTGATGACCGGACTGGTCGCCAAGGGTGTCGGCTCGGTAATGGTGGTACGGACCGGTATCGAGGGGACCGTGTTGATCATCGGTTGGCTGATGGGCGGCACCGTCTTCGTCGGCACGGTGCTGTATGCGGTGGCGATCGGGCCCTGCCTGCACCTACTGATGCCGATATTCCGGGTGGGCAAGCCACCGGCTGTGACCAATCCCGAACTCGCGGCGGCGCAAGAGCACGCCGAGGGCCGATAGCCTGAATCGCGTGAGCGCCGTCGAAACAGCACAAAACACCACCAGAGATCGAGCCGACCTGGTCATCGGGGTGCTGGCGTTGCAGGGTGACGTCCGCGAACATCTTCGCGTCCTGAGTGGTCTGGGCGTAGCGACCCGCAGCGTCCGGCGCGCCACCGAACTCGACGGCCTGGATGGCATCGTCATTCCCGGTGGCGAGTCCACCACCATGTCTCGCCTGCTGGATGTCTTCGAACTTCGGAAGCCGTTGCAGGCCCGGTTGGATGCCGGCCTGCCGGCTTACGGATCCTGTGCCGGAATGATCATGTTGGCCACTAGGATCCTCGACGGACGTGCCGACCAGGTACCGCTGCAGGCGATCGATATCACCGTGCGCCGCAACGCCTTTGGTCGTCAGGTCGACTCCTTCGAATCCGAGGTCGAATTGATCGGGATCGATGGTGTGGTCCCGGCGATCTTCATCCGGGCCCCGTGGGTGGAAAGTGTGGGCGAGAACGTCCAGGTGTTGGGAAAAGTGGCCGGCCATCCGGTCGCGGTGCGTTCCGAACGGGTGTTGGTCACTTCTTTCCATCCCGAGATCAGCGGCGATACCAGGGTCCATGAACTCTTCGTCCGGATGGTCCAGGAGGCATCGCAGGTAGTCGATGAAGCGGGTGGCCGGGCGGAAGTTGACTCAACTGTCGCCGTCGGCCAGTAGAATCGCCCCTCGGGACATTTTCCGCGGGTCACGATGAGCAGAAGCCGGCTCATGTCCCTCGCGAATAATCAGCACCGACTACTTCCAGTACCCGTGACTTGCACCGAATGGGGTGTGCGGCCGCGGAAAACCAAAGGGGCACGACAGCTATGAGCGGCCACTCCAAGTGGGCAACCAC
>JBBSUU010000548.1:0-2481 GCA_038234115.1 Mycobacteriales bacterium | reverse complement strand
GGCCGGGAACGCCTCCGGAGTGTGTTGGTCGGATTGCCGATCGACGAGTTCATGCCACCAGACGTCCTTGTCGGTCCAGGTGATGTCGTAGTTGGTGCGCTGAACCACCAGTACGTTCTGCACGGTCGAACCCGGTGCGGCGACGGCCTTGTCGACGGCTTCTTTCAGGGATACCGCAGCGCCGCGACGAAACTGCCCGTCTGCGGTGATGATCAGCTTCGCCTCGGCGTCGGCTACCCGGGAGCGGATCGCTTCGGCGGAGAAACCACCGAAGATAACCGTATGGGCTACGCCCAACCGGGCGCAGGCGAGCATCGAATAGACAGCTTCGGGGATCATCGGGAGGTAGATGGCAACCCGGTCACCGGCCACCAGGCCGAGCGAGATCAAGGCGTTGGCCGCTTTGCTGACCTCCTTTTGCAGGTCGGCGTAGGTTATTGCCCTGGAATCGCCGGGTTCACCTTCCCAATAAATGGCGACCCGGTCACCGTTACCGGCTTCCACGTGTCGATCCACACAGTTGTAGGCAACATTGAGTTTTCCGTCAGCGAACCAGGTGGCGTGCGGTGGGTCGGACCAATCAAGCGCCTGCGTGAAATCTGTATACCAGCTCAGGCGTCTGGCTTGTTCCGACCAGAAGGCATCAGGGTCGGCCTCGGCTCGCGCATAAGCCTCTTCGCTCATATTCGCAGCGGCGGCGAACTCTGGCGATGGCGGAAATGTTCGATCCTCTGCCAGCAGATTGTCGAGCGTGTTATGGGCCGTTTCCTGGGAGTTGGCGGGTGCTGACTCTGTGCTCACGGGTGTGAAACCTTCCTTGACGACGTCACTGTCGGGTCCGGAACGACGATGCCGCGCGTCCGATGCTGGTCGGTGGCACGGCTCGCTATCCGAGCTCTTGGCAGATGCTCCCCGGTGCTGGGCGATGCCTGCGACTTAAAGCTATCGCTGTGCACCGACAACTGTCCGGGCAGGGCTGGTTGGATGCTGCCGCATTCTGTCCCAGGAGTCTGACAGACAACTTTTGCCGTGGCGTCCACCCCCCTTGAGAAAATCGACGGGCGGTCCAGTTGAGCGGTCGAATGGTACTGCGGGCAAGGAAGGAAGCGGGATCAAGACACCGGCGCTGCTACTAGCGTGATGACAATGACGACCTCGGCGGCATCGGAGTGGCCCGATCTCACCCTCTTTCCCGGTGTGGCAGACGCAGTTGAAGAAGCCCGGCAAGCAGTGGCCGAGCTTCGTCGACACCCGGTCAACCGCCGGGGGTGGGCGACATCGGCTGCCGCTGCGGCAGTCCGGGCCTCGCGCGCCTCGGCTGCGCTGGATGGCGGAAGCCCCGAGTTGAACGCCGCCGCCGAAACGGTCACGGACCCGGTACTGGCCGGAGCGTTGCGTTGTAACTCCGCGATGGCGACGCTTGCCCCGATCTGGGAGCGGGCACCCCTTCAGGCGCTGGCCAGACTGCATACTCTGGCGGCGGCGGACATCGAGGAACCCGGTGCCCTGGGCCGTCCGCGCGCAGCAGGAGGGGAATTGGGGGCCAGGCTTTTGGGCGTGGCCGCGATCAGGGTGACGGCGCCATGGTCGGCCCCGGTGAAAGTGGCCGTGGTGCATGCGGAGGTGCTTTCGCTGCATCCGTTCGGATCCGCGAACGGGGTGGTTGCGCGGGCCGCCGGCCGGCTGACCGCGATTTGCAGCGGAATGGATCAGCAGTCGTTGACAGTGCCAGAGGTGCACTACTTGCGGACCCAGAACGAGTATCGACATCTGCTGGCCGAGTACTCGACGGGGCAGGAGACGGCGGTGGCCGCGTGGATCATCTACACCTGTAGGGCCTTGGTGGCAGGTGCTCGCGAGGGGAAGTCGATCGCTGACGCGGCAGCCACCGCGGGATGACCGATTGAGTTCGGTGGGGTCGGCTGAATTGCGCTGGGGCACGAGGCATACGCCTGCAACCCCGAGCGCGCCCAAACGGTCAGGTTCTACCAAATTTGCACCCCGGGAGTACCCGAGAATGGGAAGACGGCGCCGCATCAACTTCGATGCGACGCCGTCTGCGCTGGCTACCTGGCTACCAAGGCTTCACCACTTGTATCGAGAATAGGGCCCGCGTGTCTCGCGGAACACCCTCATCGACATACCTCACGCGGTTGTAGCGGTGAGTGGGTACCGAGGGTCTACGCACGAAGTTCCAATCAAGGGTGAACGGCATTTCTCTTCCATGCCGTCCCTGGCCGACCAGGAGTTCGTTGGTATAGGTCTACCCCGGTCGGTTCGGCAAGGCAATAGATGCTCATACTTCTGAGTGATAAATCCTGATCATGAGAGTTGACGCCGGAAAATATATGCGTGGGTATTGAAGTATTCGAGTGACATCTGCTTTCCGGCGTGACGAGGCGTTCTTCTAGCGCTACAGTTAGGGAGTCGGTTTTGGCCCCCCCGAAGCCGACCACTGGTTCGGCGCCCCCCCCGGGGGGG
>JBBSUU010000547.1:0-2484 GCA_038234115.1 Mycobacteriales bacterium | reverse complement strand
GTCTCGGTGAGGCCGTAGGCAGTAATCACATCGGTGAATCCCAGGTCGGTGCGCATCCGTTGCAGCAACGGAACCGGAACCACGGTTGCGCCGGTAATCGCCAAACGCACCGAACTCAGATCGAATTCGTCGAATCGGGGGTGATCCAGGATTGTGGAGTAGACCGTAGGTGCGCCCGGAAACACGGTGATTCGCTCCTGCTGAATCAGTTTCAAGGTCGCGACCACATCGAAGGTGGGCATCGGAACCATCGCGGCCCGGCGGATCAAGCAGGCCAGCACACCGGCCCGGTAACCAAAACTGTGGAAGAAGGGATTGATCAGCAAGTAACGGTCACCCCTGACCAGGCCGACCATATTGCACCAGGCTTCATCCACGCGGAGGTTCGAATAGTGGGTGACCATGGCCCCTTTGGGGTAACCCGTGGTACCGGAGGTGAACAGAATATCGGCGACATCAGTTGGCTGCAGGGCAGCAATTCTCTGGTCGATCTCCGATAGGGGGACATTCCTGCCACCGGCCAGAAACTCTGAAAAATTCAGAGCTGTGTGATCAGCGGTGTTATCAATCGTCACTACCGTATGCAAGTACGGTAGAGACGGTATCGGACGATCAGTCGTTGGCGTCTCGCGCTCGAACTGACCAGTTCCTGCTTCCCTCACCATGGTGAGGTAGCTGGCCTCCAGGAATTGGTCCTGCAGGATCAGCATCGAGGCTCGCACCTTGGACAGTGCGTAGCGGGCTTCCTCCCCCTTGAATCTGGTATTGACCGGCACCAGGATGCCGCCGGCTGCCAGAATCCCGAAGGCAGCGATCACCCACCGCGCACAGTTGGGCGCCCATAGGGCGACCCGATCGCCTGGCTGTAGTCCACGCGCCACCGCCGCGCGGGCAAACTCATCTGCCTGAGCACTGAGCTCGGCATAGTTGAGCCGAAGATCGCCGTCGACGATTGCGTCCAGGTCACCGGCATCCACCGCTGCCGCTCGCAAACAGACAGGGATGGTGCTGAGCGTGAAGTTCGCCAAATCGGCGGATACTTCATCCACACCTGGCTCCTTTGTTAGATTTGGCTGTCATCAGCATAGTAGCTGCCCAACCAAGCGCTTGCTAGAGTGAACGGGTAAATGAATCCAGAAAGACTTGGCGAGAGCGGGTCAAAGACCCGGCCGATCCTGGCTACCAGCGGTGCCTCCCGCCACCCACGGATGTTCGCCGAGAAACTGGAGCCAAGTCGGCTTGACCTGCAGCTGCCGGCCGGTCCATCGGGCGGACAAGCAGATCGACATGTGATTCAGGTCAGCCGATTTCGATAATCCGACTGGACATCAGCCACCGCCCACCGATCAGTCGGAATTCGTCGTGGTAGACCCCCATCGACGCAAGACGCGGCTCGCTCGATGTGTTCTGATAGAACCGAAAATACGACACCGCGGTGGCCGTCGCCGCGCGCTCCCCACGCCCTGGAGTCACCGCCGTGCCGGTCACCACGTGGCGGGTATCGCTTCCTGGACCCTGCACCTTGGACACCCGCCGGTCCTGTACGCCATCACGAATGTCGCGGTGCCCCACGCGCACTTGCCCGGGAATCAGCGAAACGGCAGCCGACCGCATTTCCCAACGAACATCGATAGTCAGCAGGTCAAGGTAGTCGTGCACTGCGCCATCGTCGCCGGCCTGAGCGATTCGGGCGATCGCGTCAGCGACCAACACCATGGTGTCAATCGGATTGATCAGGGGTTCCATATCGTTTCCTTTGTCGTACCCGGCTTACATCACGGGCAATCGGTTCTCAAGTCCCGCGGCCACGGCGAGCCGGCGTCGCAGTTGCGAACCTGATCCGTATAACTGTTGATTTGTCTTGGCCCTTTTGAAATACAGGTGCGCGTCATGTTCGAAGGTGAATCCAATACCCCCATGGAGTTGGATCGACTCAGCCGCGATCGCCATAAATGCATCGGCACATACTGACCTGGCCAGCGGGGCGACCATCTCGATCTCCGCCGAGCCCTGGACCACTGCTCGCACGGCATACCAAGCAGTTGCCTGTGCACCGGCCAGGGTGACCGCAAGGTCGGCACAGCGGTGCTTGAGGGCTTGAAAACTGCCCAAGGGTTGACCGAATTGCTCCCGTACTTTCAGGTAGTCCACTGTCAGATCCAGACAGCTGCGGGCCGCGGCCGCCGAGTCGACCGCAATCGCCACCAACATCATTTCCGTCAGCCGGGCCGCATCACCGGAACCGGGCAGGTCAACTCGAATTGCCGAAGCACCGGAAAACTCGATCTCGGCGAACCTGCGGGTTTGATCCAACCCGACCCGCTCGAGGCACTTCACTTTCCTGGCATCACCTTCAACCGCGAAGAGCCCGGTTTCATCACCGACAGCTGCTGTGACCAGATATACCTGCGCGGCCGACCCGAAGGGCACAAATGCCTTGCGGCCCAGTAGCTCGTAGTGCTCATCGCCACCCACCGGGCTCGC
>JBBSUU010000546.1:0-2489 GCA_038234115.1 Mycobacteriales bacterium | reverse complement strand
GCCACGGTATCGATCGGCGGGGCGACAAACGCCGGTCTGCTGGCGATCCGGATCCTGGCCAGCGCCGGCGATGAACAAGGCCGACGACTGGCCGGCGAACTGGCCGCCTACGCCGCTGATTTGGAAGCCATGGTTTTGGCCAAGGATGCGAAACTACAGGAGCAGGTGCGGACCCGCTGACTCGCTCAAGCTCTGACGCTCTGCAGCATCGAGGTTCTGCGGCTTGAGTGCCGGTGGGGTGGTGAGAGGTAGGAAGCGGTTCGTCCCCGTGCAAAGCCACGCACGCATCTCCCTGAAGTAACCTCAGCCGAGGCGGGGAAGCCCCGGCAGGTCGAAACCGATGGTGGCGGTTGCCTTTTCCGATGTGGCGCGATGTTCGAGGTCGGCGGTTTCGAAGTCAAGGCACTGGATGACGGCAGCGCCCCCGGCGATCAAGCCGAAGAGGCGCGTGAATACGCCGCCGTCGAGCAAGGTCCACGGCTCAATGGTCAGCACTCGGTCCACGGACGACACATTTTCCGCGGCGCCCAACAGCTGGGCTTGGGCTTCGGCCGCGGTCGGGCCGCCCACAACTGCAACGGTGGCCGCCGAGAACCTCGGCGAGAACCGGTCTGCCTGACTCAACACCGCCGTACTGTAATCGCGCTGATGAGGAGCTATCTCGCGACTCGGTGCGCCCAGCGGATGCCCGGAGACCACGAACACCTCGTCGGATTCGGCGTCGCCGCCCACCGGCACAAAGGCAGCCACGGCACCGGGATCATCTTCGGTGGCGACCGTCAGTCCGGCCCACCAGGTGCCGAGCAGGATGCCGGCCGTCTGCCAATGGCTGGGCGTCATCACGGTCACGATATCGCCGGGTCCGGCGCCGAGTTCGTCCACCAGCAGGCCGGCGACCTTGGCTCCCCAGTTCAGCAGCACTGTGCCGGACAGTTCGGTGCGGTCACCGGCTGCCGAGTACGCGGTCAACCGAGGACGGCTCGGGTCGGTGGCCATGGCCGTGAGGGCTGCCGCGACAGCGGGTGAGGAGGAGATCATCAGCTCAGTTAACACACCCGGGTTGTGCGGCGTTGATGGTGTCCTCTTCAACAGCCGGAACCGAGGGCGGGGAAGTGGGAGCAGCGAATAGGTTGCCCACCCGAAGACCGGCCGGCAGTTCATGATCCGTCCCGACGACGATCAGCACATGGGCCGCGGCAACGTTGGCGTCTTCCAGTAGTTGGCCGTAGCCGAGGCCGGCTTGCACCTGGGCCGCGGCTTCGTCGCCGCCGGCGGGATATCGAATGGTTGTAGCCGTCTGCTCGTTTCCCTCGCTGACACCGGGGAAGTCGGCGATCTGACCACGGGTGTAACCGATGGCAGCCACTTCGTCGGAGACCGATTTGGCCATCCCCGAGGTAACCGTCCCGTTCTGGACATCCACAATTATCGAGACCGGGTCCACCGATTTCGGTGCGGCGGTGACCGATGATTCCACCGCGGAGGAGCCGAGAGCGGGGTCACTCTGCTGGATCTGCAGGAATAGGGCCTGCACTTCCGGGACCTCCACATGCAGTGCATCCTTGCTGGTGGTGGTCTCCGCGCCGTGGGTGGGAAGGGTGATGAAGTTGATATTTCCGGAGGAAATCGAAGCCATCTGACTCGCCAGATCCAGCAGGTTGAACCCTTGACTCAGGACGATCGACTGGTTGGCTGCGCTGATCAAACTCGAGAGCTTGCCGGGATCGGTCAGGGTGCCCACCGATAACACCTTCGAGATCGCGCCGGACAGGAAGGCCTGTTGACGACGCACTCGGTCGAGATCCCCATTGGGTAGTCCGTGGCGTTGTCGAACGAACGAGAGTGCTTCTGAACCCTGAACCTCTTGCGGACCGGCCGGGAACACGGCTCCGGAGAATGGGTCGTTGACCGCATTGATAAGACAGACCGGCACACCGCCAAGAGCGTTGGAGAGCAGATAGAAACCGTAGAGATTGACCTCGGCGTAGTTGTCAATGTGTAGGCCGGTGAACTTCTCCAGCACGCTGATCAGCATTTTGCGACCGGCATTGCTGGACTCACGTTCGATGGTGGGCTTGTCGCTGACACCTTCGCTGACCAGGCGCTCCTGGGTGAAGAACTTCGCGCTTCCGTAGTAGGAGTTGATCTTGTTGGGGTCGTAGTCGACCAGTTTGATGGCGTTGGAATCCGATGGTCCCTGCGGGGGACTCGAGATCCAGACATCGCGGGGGATGGAGACCGCTGTTGCCTTTCCGCCACCGGCGGGAATGTGAATCAACATCATCGTGTCGGTGCTGGTGCCACCTTCGGTCAGTTCGGTGGAGACCTGCTGCAGCGCCTCGGCGTCCAAGGGATTTCCGGCGGCGTCCACCCGCGCATCCGAACCCACCAGCAGGATTGTCTGCCCGGGGCAGGAGGATGGATCGGTGCAGGCGGTGGTCAGATCGTCCACCTGCTGCCCGGCCGAGCTTGCCGCAACGCCAATCCCG
>JBBSUU010000545.1:0-2508 GCA_038234115.1 Mycobacteriales bacterium | reverse complement strand
GTAGGGTTTTCGCGTCGAACTGCCACCCCGAACCCCGGCCGAAGCCGGTTACGCACTATCGACGGTTGCCTCCTGCGTAATGTCGATCAGGACCTTTCCCACGATCGAGTTCTGCACGGCTTCGTGAGCTGACGCGGCCTGCTCGAAAGCGAAATGGTGCACTGCAATCCCGAAGGACTCTCCCACTCCGATGGCGCGCGCCTCGAGCGCAGCGCTGATATCGGTCACTGCCTGGGCTTTGGCCGACTCCATCGCGGTGTAGACCAGGACAAACTGCCAGCGAACATTGGACATCATCGACTTCCTGATGGGCAGCAAGACCTCTGACCCGCCATCGTCGGCGTACATGGCCACCGATGCATGAGGAGCCACGATGTCGGCGTCGATGGCAGCGTTGGCAGCGGCCGAAACCTCGACAATGGTGTTGACGCCGGTGGGGATGATGGCACGAACCGCGGTGACCACATCCTGTTCCCGATAGTTGATCACGTGATCGGCGCCGGCCGCGGTGGCCAGCGCCGCTTTCTCGGCGCTGCTGACAGTGGTGATGACACTTGCTCCGGACCAATGCGCCAATTGGATGGCGGCGTTGCCAACTGCGCCGGCCCCACCGGACACCAGCACATGACGGCCGGTCAAGGTCCCGGGCCCCAGCTGTTGCGGGCCGTCGACGGTGGCTGTCAGACACAGGTGAGCGGTGATGAACGGAATCCCCAACCCGGCGCCCAGATCGAAAGAAGCCGAATCGGGGAGCGGCACCGTCTGGCCGGCCGGGAGCAGTGCAAAGTCCTGGGTAGTCCCCTCGGCACGCTGATAAGCCGCCTCCCAGACCCACACCCGTTGTCCGACGTGCCGATCCACGACATCGGGTCCAACCGCATCGATCACGCCTGCGCCATCCTGGCCCGGTACCTGCGCCGGTTGCACAGCTCGACTGGTCGTGCCGCCGGCTCTGGCTTTCCAATCGGTCGGGTTGAGTCCGCTGCGGTGGATACGCACCCGCACCTCGCCGCCGCCCGGGTCGAGGGGGGCCTTGTCCACGACGGTCAAAACTTCGGGACCCCCCGTTGTCGTATAGACCATCGCTCGAGACTGTGTCATTGCAACCTCCATCAGACTTGGCTTGATACTGAGTTCACGCCGGGATCGACGCGGTGGCGCGGACGTAGCAGAGTGGGGCGCCTCAGAGTGCGTTGCCGGTGTGAGCGTTCGCCCTGGGGGAGCGCAGGAATGCTTCGATGAGTTCCCGGGACGGCATCAGGTTGGTGGGTTCCTGATCCAGCAGCAGCACATTGTCATCGGATTCGGCAGCATGACTCTTCACCGTCTCGTGCAGACGCTCCATCTGACGATCGAGTTGAGCTGCGGCCACCGCGGCTGCCTTCAACTCGGCCACCAAACCGTCCGGCACGGATTTGTTGTACTTGTAGTAAATCTTGTGTTCCAAGCTGGCCCAGAAGTCCATAGCTATGGTGCGCAACTGGATCTCAACCGTGACATTCTCCACCCGATCGGAGAGGAACACCGGCACCTGCACGATCAGATGCAGACTCTGGTAGCCGTTGGGCTTCGGATTGGCGATGTAATCGCGCTCGGCGATGAGCGTCAAATCCGCTTGCCCGACGAGCATCTCTCGGACTTTGTAGATGTCGGAGACGAAACTACAGCTGACCCGGACACCGGCGATATCCAGAACCTGGGCGCGGATCTGATCCAACTCCATCTCGCAGCCCTTGCGGATCGCCTTCTCCAGAATGCTCTCCGGTGTTTTGAGTCGAGAGTTCACGTGCTCGATGGGGTTGTAATCGTGAATGTAGGTGAACTCGTCACGCAGGATGTTGATCTTGGTCAACACCTCGTCCAGGCCGAACTTATAGGACATCATGAACCTGGTCAGTTGATCACGGACCTGGCGCAGCGCCGGAAAATCCTGAACTTCTTCTAGCGACACGACAACAGCATCCCTCTGGTTGTGGTGAACATTCCCCCTCCACCATAGAGGGGACACGGGTAACGCGCCGGTGACCACCGGGGCCTGCGGATTACCTCGCGGGTGACTGAAACGCCTCTGCTGCGACGTGAAATGCTGGTTGGACGACCAGGAAAAGGAGTCAGTTTGTGTCCGGGATCAAAGTTGTTCTGGCCACCCCATTGGAACCGGAGTTACGCAAGCTGATCACCGCGGTTGACCCAGGGGTCGAATTGCTGGTCGATGACTCGTTGTTGCCGCCCCAGCGGTACCCGGGCGATCACGACGGCGATCCGCAGTTCCGGCGAAGCTCCCAACAGGCAGCCGTTTTCGCCGAACTCCTGCGCAAAGCCGATGTGCTATACGGCATTCCGGACAACAGGCCGTTGGCGCTGGCCGCGGCGGTGCAGGATAACCCCGGCCTGCGGTGGGTTCAGACGATGGCCGCCGGTGGCGGATCTCAGGTGAAGGCGGCCGGGCTGACCCTCGATCAACTCAACCAAGTGGTTTTCACCACGTCGGCCGGGGTGCACGGTACG
>JBBSUU010000544.1:0-2512 GCA_038234115.1 Mycobacteriales bacterium | reverse complement strand
TGGTCCCTCAGGGCCTGTTCATGCTGCTTTTTGTCAACGCCGCAAATGCGACCGTTCAGCTCAGTACACCGGCGATCATGCGCGGTCGAGTGATGGGTCTGTACACCTTGGTTTTCCTTGGTGGCACACCATTTATCGCCCCGTTGGTCGGAGTTCTTGCCGAACGTGCCGGCGGCGGCGCGCCGTTGATCGTCGGCGGCGCGGTAAGCACCCTGGGTGCGCTGCTGCTCGGCGGTTGGATAGCTCGCTCGCACCACGTCCATCTGGAGTTCCGTATGCGGCCCGTGCTGCATGTCCATGTGGCGAATCCGATGGTCACCGATGTCGAGGGAATGTCGGCCGGGCTGGCGCACGGCATCCATCGTTTGACCCACGTGGGGCGCCAGCCCGAAGTGTCGGCGCCAAATCCGTTGGCGGCCATCGAAACTTCGACGGATCCGGCGGCAGCGGCAGCAAATGAGATAGCGGGGGCGGCAGGTACGGCAGACAAAAATGGCTGAGTTGATCGAAATTTTGGATCCGGCCGATCCCCGCCTTGTCGACTTCCGAGATCTCACGGTGGCGGACCGGCGGCCGGATCGCCCCGGCGGACGAGCTTTGGTCATTGCCGAAGGAGTGGTCGTCGTCCAGCGGTTGCTTGCCTCTGCGTACCCGGTTCGCGGGCTCCTCGGCGTCGAGCGTCGATACCAGGAATTGGCAGCGGACCTGGACGGGGTGGACGTTCCCTACTACTGCGCTTCAGCGCAGGTGATGGCCGCGGTGGTCGGTTTCCACCTCAACCGTGGCGTGCTGGCCACCGCCGATCGATTCGAATTCCCCGACCCCGGTCAGCTTTTGGCTGCGGCCAGAACCGTTGCCTTGTTGGAAGGTGTTGGTGACCACGAGAATCTGGGCTCGGTGTTCCGTAACGCCGCAGCGCTGGGAATCGATGCGGTACTCCTTTCTCAGGGCTGCTCGGATCCGCTCTACCGGCGCAGTGTTCGAGTATCGATGGGCAATGTGCTGCGGGTTCCGTTTGCCACCGTGCCGGGATCGATTTCCGTAGCCGTCGAACTCCTGCACGCGTACGGTTTCGCCGTCGCCGCTCTCACCCCTTTGGTTGAGGCTGTTCCGCTGCTCCAGGCCGGCCTGGCAGGGGAGCGGGTGGCGTTGCTGCTGGGGTCGGAAGGTCCTGGATTGACCGCAGAGGCACTTGCTGCCAGCGATGTGTTGGTGCGGATCCCGATGGCGAGCGGTGTTGATTCGTTGAATGTCGCCACCGCGGGCGCCATTGCCTTCGCGGCAGTTGCCCAGCCGTCCTGAGCGCCGGTTGTCGATCGCGGAGATTTGAGTAAGGGCATCGGCGTCGCTTCTGGGACGCAGCGCAATCCGGGTGGCGCATCGTCATTTCGAAATCGCAATGGGTTGATGCCGCCGCGCGAGCCGGGGCAGACTGTAGCCATGTCGGAATTAGACCCCCGTGAGCCCGTCACCACTTCGCCGGCCGGATGGGGCCCCGAAACCGGTTCTTCAACTGCGAGCGAAGTGGCAGCGGATTTTGAGTCCCCGATGCAGCAAGCCGATCCGTTGATCGCTCGCCCGCCCACTGTGTTCGAGGGCGGCACTGGTGGCACCCCGCAAGTCGACGGTGAGCCGGTCAAGCGGGATTGGGCCTGGGTCGAGGAATGGCATGAGGGCGGCGAAGAGACGCCGTGGGGGCCGGGCGCTGTGCTGGCTGCGTTCGCCGCGTCCATCGTTGCCATTGCCATCTATGTGATCACGGCCGGATTGATCGATCGGCCGATATTGGCCATCGTCGCCAACATTGTGATCGCCGGCGGACTGACACCGGCGCTGTACATGGCGCGGACACTGCCAGTGCTGCGCTGGGTATCCCTCGGTGGGGCGGTCGGGGCCGTGCTGGCATGGATCGCGGTGCTCTTCTTTCCCGTGATCGCCTGATCCGGTTCACTCAACCGGCCCGGTTCACCCAATCAATTCGGTTAGACGAGCGATTCTTTCCAGGCGGTGTGCAGGCCGGCGAAATGGCCTGAGCTACCGATCAATACCGCCGGCGCACCATCCTCGATGATCCGACCCTTGTCCATTACCAATACTCGATCGGCAATCGCGACGGTCGAGAGCCGATGCGCGATGATCACCGCCGTCCGGCCGTGAAGCACGCGGTGCAGCGCGGCTTGAACGGCTCGTTCACTGGGAATATCCAGCGAGGCGGTTGCCTCATCAAGGATGAGGACGGCCGGGTCGGCGAGGAATGCCCGGGCGAAAGCGACCAACTGTCGTTGTCCCGCGGACAACCGGCCACCGCGCTTGCGGACATCGGTATCGAAACCCTCGGGCAGGGCGCGAATGAATGCCGCGGCGCCGATTTGTTCGGCAGCGTCCTCGATTTCCGCGCGAGTGGCCAGCGGGTTGCCCAGCGCGATGTTGTCCGCGACAGAACCGGAGAACAGAAAGGACTCCTGAGTCACCATGACAATCCCGCGCCGCAGGTCGACGGTGCTCAGATCCT
>JBBSUU010000543.1:0-2516 GCA_038234115.1 Mycobacteriales bacterium | reverse complement strand
GTAATCAGCATTCACGCAGCAATTGCCGGGGTCTCCACCGAATTGGTCGAGGCCGCCCGGCTCGATGGCGCCGGGGCCTGGAAGGTTTTCACCGCCGTCACGCTGCCGGCGATCAAGCCGACGCTGTTGATCGTGACGATTCTGTCGGTGATCTGGAACTACCGGATCTTCTCGCAGATCTGGCTGTTGCGCGACATCGGCACCAATAAAGAGGAATACCGAACGGTCGGAATCTGGTCGTATGTCGAGTCTTTCGGCAACAAGAACTGGGGTTTCGGTGCGGCGATTTCGTTGGTCAGCGTGTTGATTCTGGGCGCGATTTCCTTCGTAGCGGTGCGAAATGTGTTGCGCAGCGACAGTCCTGACATCGGTAGCTCCAGGGAAGATAGGAGGGCGGGGCGATGACCACCACCGCAGTCAAGCAGTCCATCCGTCCGCAAAATCGGTCGATTCGCAAGGCCACCATCAAGTCGGGCTGGAATCTGCTCGGACTGGCGATCGCACTGATCATGGTCTTCCCGGTCTATTGGATGATCTCCAGTTCGCTCAAGGATGGGATGAATCTTCGACGCGTTGTGCCGCAATGGTTTCCGAGTCCGTTGAACTTTGATTCCTACACCCGGGCCTTTCAGCAACCGCGGTTCCTCGGTAGCCTGCTCAACAGCGTGGTGGTGGTCTCCTCGGTGGCGCTACTGTCGCTGATAGTCGGCTTCCTGGCCGCCCTCGCATTGGCCAGACTAAATTTCAGCGGTCGAAAGCTGCTGATCATTGTTGTCATCGCGATCCAGATGGTTCCGTTGGAGGCACTGATCATTCCGATGTTCCTGCAACTGAACCAGGCAAACCTGACCGACTCCGCTTTTGGTTTGATCCTGGCCTATCTTTCCTTTGTGCTGCCGTTCACCGTCTGGATGTTGCGCGGTTTTATCGCCGCGGTTCCGAAGGAGTTGGAAGAGGCCGCCTTTGTCGACGGTTGCACCAGGGTGCAGGCCTTTCGCAAGATCATCCTGCCGCTGGCCGCGCCCGGGTTGGTCGCCACCACCGTCTTTGCCGTAATCCAGGCGTGGAACGAATATCTCTTTGCGCTGGTGCTGCTCAAGCAGAACACCAAACAGACCATCACGGTGTGGTTGGACACCTTCATCACCACTCAAGGTGTTGATTGGGGCTCGCTGATGGCCGCATCGACGATGGTGGCCCTGCCCATCGTCGTCCTGTTTGCCGTCATTCAGCGCAACGTCACGGCCGGGCTGACGGCTGGAGCGGTCAAAGGATGACCAGGAGCGCGACACTCTCACAGCTACGCAAGTTGGCAGATTCGGTCCTCCTTGCTTGCTTCGAAGGCACCACCATCCCCGCCTGGCTCGAGCATCGACTCCAGGAATCATTGGGCGGTGTCTGTCTTTTCGGCCGCAATATCGGAACACCGGACGAGCTGTACGCCCTCACAAGTGCCATGGCTGCTGCGCGTGCGGGGGTGGTGATTTCGGTCGACGAGGAGGCCGGCGATGTCACTCGGTTGGACGTGGCCACCGGTTCGCGTTTTCCGGGCCAGGCTGCCATCGGCCGGGTGGACGACATCGACCTGACCAGAAAGATCGGTCGAGAAACGGCAGAACTACTGGCGAGCAACAACATCACTCTCAACTTCGCACCGGTTGCCGATCTCGCCGATGATCCGACCAATCCGGTGATCGGCACCAGATCATTCGGGTCTTCGCCGTCGCTGGTGGCCCGGCATACGGCCGCCTTCATCCAGGGCCATCAGGACGCCGGTGTTTCGGCCTGCGCCAAACACTTTCCGGGCCATGGCGCCACCGGTATCGACACTCACGTTGAACTGGCCGTCATCCCAGGGACTCTCGACCAGATCATGGCCACCGCCTTGCCGCCGTTCCAAGCGGCCATCACCGCGGGAGTGGATTCGATCATGATCGGTCATCTGCAGTTTCCGGGCATCGACTCGCTGCCGGCCTCGGTCTCACGTCGTTGGATCACCGACATTCTCCGGTCCGACCTGGGATTCTCCGGTGTGGTGGTGACCGACGCCTTGGAGATGGCGGCTATCGCGGGTCCTTATGGGATCGGGGAAGGCGCTGTGATGGCGTTACAGGCCGGCGCCGACCTGCTGTGTCTGGGTGGTGAAAATGCCACCGAGGCCACCCCGACGCTGGCCCGGGAGGCTATCGTGGCAGCTGTGCTGGACGGGCGGTTGAGCCAGGACCGCTTGCGGGAGGCCGCGGATCGCTGCGTTACGGTCGGGACCCTGGCTTCGGTAGCGCAGTCGGGGCGGGATCGGATAGTGATCAAAGAGTCCTCGGCCGGGGCGACTGTGGCCGATCGGGCCTTGCAGATCATCGGTCCGCTACCGGCCCTCGAGGAACCGGTTCTCATTCTCCGATGCGCGGACCGACCGAATATCGCCGTCGGATCAGCACCGTGGGGGCCGGCTACGCAATTACCCTCGGCGGTGGAGTATTTGTTGGGTGATGCCGACATCACCGGATGGGAGGCCG
>JBBSUU010000542.1:0-2520 GCA_038234115.1 Mycobacteriales bacterium | reverse complement strand
GTCTGGGTCCTCATCCGGACCACCGGAAGGAGTCGGTGACGGTGCGCCAAGGATCGACATTGTCCGACCCGACCGGCGCGGACAGCGTTATGGTCACGATTTTCCCGCTGTTGAAGAACTCATAGCGCTGAACCTCCTGCGGGATGACCTTCCCGGTCACCGGGCTCGGCGCGGAGTCTGACTGGTAGGCAATCAATACCGCCGAACCGGCCTTGCGTTGCTCGATGGTAACTTTTTCGGGAGTGAAACCTGTTGCTGCCGAACCGATCACGCCAAGTTCGTGCTGCCCTGACTGGACTGTCGGCGCTGCCGCAGCGGCGGCGGTATCGATACGGATGCTGTTGTATTTGTCGCTGAACAGCGTCGACGCGTCGCCGGACCCGCTGGCGCTGTCGGTGCGTGCCCACCCCTCCGGTACCTGCACGGTGTAACCGCCCTGGCTAGGGGTGTAGTCCACGAATGCCTGTGTATCGGGGATATCCCCGGCTGGGTTGGACTCAGTGGCCGGGGCAGCGCCGGACGTACCGTTCATCCCCGCCGTCGGGGAGGACAGCTGCGCCGGCTGGCTTTGTCCTGAACTCCTGGTTCCCACCGGCGCGCCGCCGCTGCAGGCAGTCAGGACAGCGAAGCCGCTCAGTATCGCGACACCGGTGAGGAAGGATCGAAATCTGACTGTCATCGTGGGCTCCCTGCTGGAGTGACGTTTGTTGGCGACGATCGAAAAAGAATCCGTCTACCCCGACGTTAGGAGGGGTTCGGCCAACGGAGTTGCCAGGAATGGTTAACGGAGGGCAAAACATCGACCGGTATCAGGCTGAGGCTTCCGGACGGGGGTTGAGATAGGGGCACACTGACCTCAACCGATAACTCGCTTCGTGGCCGAAAGGGAGCGCGGAAGTGCGCAAACGGATTGTGCGGCTCACCATTGCACTGGCCGCGATCACGATAGCTATCTTCGGCGTGCCACTTGCGGTGGGCCTGGCGCAGTATTTGCTGGCCGATCAATACAGCGAGCTCGAGCGGATGGCTGACTCGGCGGCTCTGCGTGTGTCCGGCGATCTCACTGCCTCGCCGACTGTGACAGCTGGGTCTCAGATCGCGGTCTACGACCACACCGGGGGCAAAATCAACGGGGAGGGACCGGATCGTGTTGCGCTGATTACGGTTGCACTGACCGGGGTGAGCAGTCGGGGCATGCTTGACTCTCGCCTCGGGGTCGCGGTCCCAGTGTCTGATGGCGACCAGATCGTCGGCGCCGTTCTCATCACCGCGGAGCCTTCGGCCGTGTACCTGCGGATCGCGCTGATCTGGTCGTTGATGCTCGCGCTGGCAGCCGCAGCGCTCCTGGTCGCCTGGCTGTTGGCACGCAGGCAGGCCCACCGGCTGGTTACCCCGTTGCAGGCATTGTCCACTGTCGCCGAACGGCTCGGTTCCGGTGATTTCACCGTGCGGACCGCCCCTGTTGGCATTACCGAAATCGACTCCGTCAACGCGTCGGTGAACCGCACCGCCGTCCGCCTGGGCGATCTGGTTGACCGTGAGCGGGCGTTCTCCGCCGATGCCTCCCACCAGTTGCGGACCCCGCTGACCGGACTGCGTCTACAGCTGGAAGCTGCGTTGGATCAGCCGGCCACAGATTTGGTCGCCGTTATCCATGATGCGCTGGCCACCACCGATCGACTTCAGGCCACCATCGAGGAACTCCTGGCCCTGGCCAGGGACACTTCCGGACCACCGGAACCAGTGGATGTCGATGCTGTTCTCAACAGCATCCGCCTGCGGTGGCACCCGGTCCTTACCGCCCGGGGCCGACCGTTGCGGTTTGTCAGCACCAGCACACCGCACGCTCGCGTCGTCACTTCCGCCTTCACCCAGATCCTCGACGTGCTGATCGATAACGCAGACCGCCACGGCGCCGGCGCCATCACAGTGACCCTGCGCGCCCTGGACAGCCTAGTCGCCATCGACGTCGCCGACGAGGGGCCGCCGCTCTTGGGCGACCCCGCGTCCATGTTCGAACGCCGCGGGCAGCAGGCCACCGGACATGGCATTGGTCTGGCGCTGGCCCGACGACTCGCCGAATCCCAGGGCGGGCGCCTGCGGCTGGGCACCCCCGCACCCCCAACCTTCACCCTGCTCCTCCGAGCAGGACAGTGACATCGACATAGCCACACTGGCTACTTCCGGTCCTCCCACCGTCACACCGACATTGAGCCGTTACAGCGACATTGAACAGCGTCGCCGTTCTGGCCGGGATCGTGGCTATCCGAACATTTCTCAGCTTCTCTCTCGAACTGGAAATCACCGGACGATGGCCGTGGCAGAAACCGACTCCCAATGACACCGCGCAAATCGCCACTCAACCCTGAAACCGGCAGCGAGAACAAAAAAGCCGGCACACCCACTAGCTGTTGTACCCATAGAGGTTGGTAACGGTGGTCGTGCGCATGACGGGGGTGAGGCCTTTGATTGCGGTGTGGGGCCGATGGTAGTTGTAGCGGTGCAGGAATGCGGGGAGGG
>JBBSUU010000541.1:0-2529 GCA_038234115.1 Mycobacteriales bacterium | reverse complement strand
GGTGTCGAGCTCGCGGGGGTCTCCGGCGGCGACCTGCGGACCCTGGCCACCGACCTGCGGGGTCGGTTGGGTGGACGCGAAGGCGTCATCTCGCTGTTCGCCGTCAACGACGGTGTGGTCTCCTTCGTCGTAGCCCTCACGCCCGCTGCGGTGGCGTCCGGGCTCGGTGCCGGCAATCTGGTCAAATCGTTCCTTGCGCAGATTGACGGGCGAGGCGGCGGGAAAGCCGAAATGGCGCAGGGCGGGGGCACCAACGGCGACGGCATCACCGCCGGTATTGCAGCACTGCGGACAGCGGTGAACCAGGCGGCCGGGTAAATCTGTGAGTGGTGATGCCAACATCTCGCCCAGGATCGGCCCGCCAGGGGTGCGATTGGGCGTGGACGTGGGTAGCGTGCGTGTGGGGGTTGCCGTCAGCGACCCGCACTGCATCTTGGCAACGCCACTTTTCACGCTGGCCCGAGATGCCAAGAACAACACAGATCTTGCCAAGTTGGTCGCTGCAATTGAGGAGTTTGAGGTGGTCGAGGTTGTTGTGGGTCTGCCACGGTCCCTCTCCGGGAGATCAGGTCCGGCGGTGACGGCTGCCCGCGCCTACGGAGATGCCCTGCAATCTCGGATCACCCCGATTCCACTGATCTATGTGGATGAGCGACTTACTTCGGTGACAGCGAACCGAATGCTTCGAGACAGCGGAGTTAAGGGCAGATCCCGGCGCTCGGTTGTCGACCAGGTGGCCGCGGTCCAGATCCTGCAGGTGCACCTGGACGGGATGGCCCGGTCCAGGTCAGCCGGAATGGACGACTAGCGGATGGGGTCACGGGACAATCTCGGTATTTTCGGACAGCAGGATGATTCCACCGGTGAGCTCGACGTAGATGCCCTGCGACGCGCATTGGCGGACAATTCCGCGGTGCCGCCGTCCCAGCCGCGCGAGCGGTCACAACGCAGCCGGATGCAGCGGGCCAGTAGGCAGGCCGCCAGGAATCGCCGGCGGCGTCGGCTGCGCCAGTCGCTGGTTGCGCTGGTGGTGCTGGCCCTGATCGGTGGTGGTGTGTTCGTCCTGGTGCGGAACTGGTCTGACAAGACAACGGTCATTCCGGACTATGCCGGCGCGGGAACCACCGAGACGGTGATCCGGGTGAAGGCCGGTGATGGCGCGTTGGCGGTGGCAAACACGCTGATGGACAGCGGGGTCATTGCTTCCACCGCTGCCTTTGTTACCGCGGCTGAGGGCAACGCCAACTATGCAGCCCTGCAAAAGGGATATTTCAAAGTTCGACAGGCCGCCGGTGTCAACGAGACAATCGCTGCCCTGCTCGATCCGGCGAATCGGGTGGGTCAGGTCGAATTGATCGCCGGCGGCGCGCTGGCCGATGTCACGGTGCCGGCCGATGCCACCACCGGGACCGCTGGATCAGTCATTCCCGGCTACCTCACCCAGCTGACCGAAGCTGCCTGTATTCCGCTGAACGGGGTCCGCAACTGCTTCACTGCTGACCAGCTGTGGGAAGTGGAGAAAACCGCTTCGGTAGCCGACCTGGGACTTGTCAGCTGGGCGCAGGCGGCGGTGCAGAACGCGCCGGAGCCGGCTCGGCGGTTGGAGGGAATGATTCTGCCCGGAATCTACAACGTACCGCCGGGAAACGACCCGGTTGCGGTCCTGAAATCGGTCCTGAGTCAGTCGGCCACCGATTGGCTGACCAGCAATATCGAAGCCAGGTCCCAGGCTCTGGGTTACTCGTCCTACCAGCTGGTGGTGATTGCCTCCATTGTGGAGAAGGAAGCCAGCAAGAACGACATGCCTCGGGTGGCGCGGGTGATTTTCAACCGACTCGAGGGCGTCGCGGCGTCATCGCTGAAGCCACTTCCACTGCAGATGGACTCAACCATCAATTACCTCCAGAACACCTCGAAACTGGCGACCGACTCCGTTGTCCGGCAAACCTCGACCAGCCCTTACAACACATATAAATTCGACGGGTTACCTCCGACACCGATCGCAGCTCCCGGGCACGACGCAGTTGATGCCGCGTTAAATCCGGCTGCCGGCGAGTGGCAGTACTTCGTAGCGGTCGGCACCGCCGGTAAATCCTGCTTCTCGGTGACGTATGAGGAGCATCAGCTCTGTGGTGGCTAACGGGGCGGTGCGGGTAGCGGCGGATCGCCGTGCGGCCGTGCTGGGTTCACCGATTTCGCATTCCCTGTCACCGGTGATGCATCGCGCTGCCTACCAGGCGCTGGGTCTGAATTGGCGCTACGACGCCATTGACTGCGATGCGGAACTGATGCCGGGCCTGGTCGCCGCAATGGACGAGAAATGGGCCGGCCTCAGCATCACGATGCCGGTTAAGGCTGCCGCCGCTGCGCTGGCATCCGTCAGCAGTACCCGGGTGAAGCTACTGGGGGTGGCGAACACCCTGATTCCGGTCGATGGCGGCTGGTCGGCCGAAAATACCGATGTGGACGGTGTTGTCGGCTCCCTGCTGGCCGCCGGTCTTGATCAGCCCCGTCGAGTCCTGATCATCG
>JBBSUU010000540.1:0-2531 GCA_038234115.1 Mycobacteriales bacterium | reverse complement strand
GTCATCGAGCCAGAGTGAAACTCCGGCCGCCGTCAAATCCCCAAGTCGATCGTCGCTCATAATCTCAGCCTTCTTGTCTCGTCTTGAATTCGCCGGCCGCCTGGGACCGGTTCCTGTTCACTTACCCATTTACTGCAACCAACTGCACTTGCGATCTACTCCCGCGCCGGGCCGAAGATCCGCTCCGGCGCGGGAGAGATAATTCACCCGGCCTGTGCCGAACTCGGCCGGGCTCAGCCGACTTCGGAAAGTGACTGCTTGGCAGCGGCGATAACCGCTTCGGTGGTGATGCCGAACTCGCGGAACAGGGTGGCCGCATCGGCCGAGGCGCCGAAGTGTTCGATGCCGATGTGCCGGCCGGCATCGCCGATCCAGCGATACCACGGCTGTGAGATGCCGGCCTCGACAGAGACCCGCGCCCTGACGGTCGGGGGAATGATCTCGTTGCGGTAAGCGGAATCCTGCTCGGCAAAGATGTCCATGCACGGCATCGAGACCACCCTGGTGCCGATCCCGTCGGCCTGCAACGCGATCCGGGCCTGGACCGCCAGCTGCACCTCCGAACCGGTGGCCAGCAGGACTACCTGCAGGTCGCCTTCGGCCTCGGCGAGTACGTAGGCGCCCTTGGCGACACCCTGCGCAGATGTGCCTTCCAATACCGGCACGTTCTGCCGCGTCAGTGCCAGCCCGACCGGCCCGCCGGCGGCGTCGATGTGTTTTTCCAGAATCGCCTTCCAGGCGTACGCCGTTTCGTTGGCATCGGCCGGCCGCATGATCGACAGACCTGGGATCGCGCGCAGTGCCGCCAAGTGCTCGATGGGCTGGTGGGTCGGGCCGTCTTCGCCCAGACCGATGGAATCGTGGGTCCACACGTAGGTGACCGGAGCCTGCATGACCGAGGCGAGACGGACGGCGCCGCGCATGTAATCGGAGAACACCATGAAGGTCCCGCCGTACGGGCGGGTCGGGCCGTGGACCGCGATGCCGGTCAGGATTGCACCCATCGCGTGTTCGCGGATACCGAAGTGCAGGGTGCGGCCGTAGGGGTTTGCCTTCCACTCGCCGGTGGCTGCATCGGTCGGTCCGAAGGAGTCAACACCTTTCATCGTGGTGTTGTTGGACTCGGCAAGGTCGGCCGAGCCGCCCCAGAGTTCCGGCAGCGTCTGTGCCAGCGCGGTCAGCACGGCGCCGGAAGCTGCGCGGGTCGCGATCCCCTTCGGGTCCACATCCCAACTCGGTAGGTCCTCTTCCCAGCCGGCCGGAAGTTCGCGGGACTGCAACCGGTCGAACAGTTTCTTGTAGTCCGGATTCTTGCTCGCCCAGGCGTCGAAGGCCTTCTGCCACTGGGCCTTGGCCGCTGCGCCACGTTCGACGAGCTTGCGGGTGTGCGCGATGACCGCATCGGGGACGTCGAAGTTCTTGGCCGGATCGAAGCCGAGAACTTCCTTGGTAGCAGCAACTTCGTCGACGCCCAGAGCGGAACCGTGGATCTTGCCGGTGTTCTGCTTACCCGGGGACGGATAGCCGATCACGGTGCGGACTTCAATGAAGGACGGCTTGTCGGTAACGGCTTTGGCCGCCTCGATGGCTTCCAGAATGGCGGTGACATTTTCACCGCCGTCGACGACCTGGGTGTGCCAGCCGTAGGCGTTGTAGCGGGCGACAACATCCTCGGAGAGGGCAATATTGACGTCGTCCTCGATGGAGATCCGGTTGGCGTCGTAGAACACGACCAGGTTGCCGAGTTGTTGGCGGCCGGCGATCGAGGAAGCCTCCGAGGTCACACCCTCTTCGATATCACCGTCGGAGGCGATCGCGTAGATGTAGTGATCGAAGGGAGATTCACCGGGAGCTGCAGCGGGGTCGAACAGGCCACGCTCGCGACGAGACGCCATGGCCATCCCCACCGCGGAGGAAAGTCCCTGGCCCAGCGGGCCGGTGGTCAATTCGACGCCCTTGGTGTGGCGATGCTCCGGATGCCCCGGCGTCAGTGAACCCCAGGTGCGCAGTGCCTTCAGGTCTTCCAGTTCCAGACCCCAGCCGCCCAGGTAGAGCTGGATGTACTGGGTCAGGCTGGAATGGCCGCAGGACAACACGAAGCGATCCCGCCCGACCCACTGGTCATCGGCCGGATCGTGGCGCAGCACTCGCTGGTAGAGCGTGTAGGCCAACGGGGCCAACGACATGGCGGTGCCCGGGTGGCCGTTTCCGACCTTCTGCACTGCATCAGCGGCAAGCACCCGAGCAGTATTGACCGCCAGCGTGTCGAGGTCAGTCCAGTCGTCCGGGTGATTTGCGGTGGTCAGTTCGGTAATTTCAGCTGTCGTGTAGTTCGCACTCATCGGTGTTGACGCTCCTAGCCTGTGGGTGCCGCGACCCGAAAACGTCACGGCGCGGCCCAAACATGAATCGATACGGAAAGAGCCTAACGTCTGTGATCTGCGTCTCGCGAGGCGCAGTGGGCTAAAAACGCCGGATTGTTCGACGTGTTGTAGAACAATCGGGTCAGGGAGCACTGCGTACTGTCTTAT
>JBBSUU010000539.1:0-2534 GCA_038234115.1 Mycobacteriales bacterium | reverse complement strand
GGACGAAAAAGCAGTTCACCCATACTGTTCCGGCATTGAGTCCGGTGCTGACCCGCTCGGCCCGCTCCCGGTCACCGGTGACAAGCGTGGCTGCCAAGCCGAAGCGGGTGTCGTTGGCCATCTCGACGGCCTGAGTTTCGGTTTCGAAGCGCTGGATGGTCAGAACCGGGCCGAAGATCTCCTCGGTGAGAATCTCGCTCCCGGGTTCGGCGTCGACCAGGATCGTCGGTTGGTAGAAGAGTCCGGCCAATTCCGGATTGGGGTCGCCACCGAGAATGGCTCTGGCGCCGGCGGCTTTGGCCCGCTGGACGAAACCGTCGACCTTGTCGAAGTGCGACCGGCTGATCAGACAACTGATGTCGGTGGATTCGTCGCGGGGATCGCCCTGGGTGATTTTTGTCGCGGCCGCGAGCACGGCCTTCTCGAACTGCTGCGCGATGCCGTCCTGCACCAAAATCCGAAAGGCCCCCAGACACACCTGGCCGGAATTGTCGAACTGCTCCACGGCCAGCGACACGGCAAGTTCGAGGTCGGCGTCGGCGAACACCACCAGGGGGGACTTACCGCCCAATTCGAACGAGAGCGGAACGATATTGGGCGCTGCCGCTGTAGCTACCAGACCGGCGGTAGTGACCGAACCGGTGAAAGCGATGCGACTGACATCGGGATGGGCGCTCAGCGGTGCGCCGGCCGAGATGCCGGTGCCCTGAACAACATTGAACACACCAGCGGGGAGACCGGCGGCATGGGTGATGTCGGCCAGCAACGAGGCCGTCAGCGGCGCCCACTCCGGCGGTTTGAGCACAACAGTATTTCCGGCCGCCAACGCCGGCCCGATCCGCCAACTGGCGAGCATCAGCGGCGCATTCCACGGCGTGATGATGGCCACCACCCCGGCCGGCTCGTAGGTGATGCGTTCCCGATGGTCGCGAATCTGACGGTCGGAATGACCAAGTTCCAGGAGTTGGTCGGCGAAGAATCTGAAATTCAGTGCAACCCGTGGCAGCACGCCCCGGCGATGCGATCGCAGGAGCGAACCGTTGTCACGGGTTTCGACGCGGGACAGATCCTCGGCGCGGCGGTCGATCTCGTCAGCAACGCGATGCAGGATCGCCGCGCGCTCGGCAGATGGCATCCCCGCCCAAGCAGGGAAAGCGGCCTTGGCGGCCGCAACGGCGCGGTCCACTTCCAGGCTGGTCCCGGCTGCCATCTGGGCCAGCAGCGTTTCGTCGATGGGACTGATATCGCCGAAGGTAGCGGCCGAACTGACTCGAGCGCCGCCGATCCAATGGTCGGTGTCCACGCTGACACCCTCGACAATCGCGGTGCTCATCTGGCTCCGATCAGGAAAGCGGACAGGATTCGTAGCTCGTTTGGGGCCAAACGTATTACGGCAGTCAACTCGGGTCAAGGCTGGTAACCCCAGGTAGGTGTCGCACTTCCTCGCTTCGCACTACTGTCTCATCCTCGCTTCGCACTACTGGGGCGGCTGCAGCGTGGCCAGGGAGGTGCCGCCGTCCCATTTCACGCCGACCTGGCGGTAGTAACCCCCGATGACCTCTTCGACCGTGAGGTTTGCAAGTTCCTCGGTGGGGGAGTCGAACAGTTCCAGTGCGACATCGCCTTGCCAGCACTGCCCGCCGGCGAACTCGCTCGCACCGGACTCGATGAGTTCGACGTAGGCATCCGGGGATTGTCGTCCGATGCCGGGGAGGATCCGATGATGAGCCATCGGATGGCCGTTGACGAAACCGTTGGTCTCCGACTCGCCGGTGAGGGTGAGCACTGCTTGGGCAAGGCGCCGATCACCCGCGGCGAGCGTGGCGCCGAACTGGCCGCCGACGCCGATTTGTGGGGCCGCGAAGCCAAAAGGGTGCGGGCGCGTCTGCCAGATCGAGCCGAACTTCTTCGGATAGCCCTGATGAATTCCACGGCCGATGGCAAAGTCCTTGTCCACCCAGATATAGACGCACCGGGAGAACGTCCGGCCCTGGTAGGAGCAACGGATGACCACGAAGGCCTCCTTGTACTGGGAGCGAACCGGGTCCAGGAGTTCTTCGCGCCCACTTGAGCAGGATTGCCAGTCAGCCCAGATCAGTGCCACCGCACCCGGATCCGCCGGTGCCAGGCTCAGGGGCGCCGGTAGTAGCGCGGCAATATTGGCCGGATCGGTGCGGTACTCGACCGTGAGTAGATCGCCGGAGTAGAACCAGGGTGGGCTGGGGATCAGCGAGGATCGGCCGGTTGCGGTTCGGGGATAGAAGAATCCTTCGAGCTTTGGCTCCGGCATCGGCGTTGCCCCTTCGGATATCAATTTCGTTAGGGTCCGTACGGTATCGAAGAAGGTTGTTGGGCGGAACCCCTTGTCCAATACTGGATCAGTGAATATGGTTTGGGACCAAATGATCTGAGGAGAGTGACGTGGGTGAGTCCGACCGGTCGGCGTTGACAGCGGCTCAAAACTCTCTCGCCGACGCGGGTATCGATGTGCTGCGGGTGGGCTATTCGGACCTGATGGGAAGCGAGCGCGGTCG
>JBBSUU010000538.1:0-2551 GCA_038234115.1 Mycobacteriales bacterium | reverse complement strand
TTGCGCGCCTCGAAGAAGCGATCGACCAGCGCATTGACCTGCGAAACGGTGGACCCGGACCCCTTGGCGATGCGCTGTCGGCGGGAGGCGTTGATGATTTTGGGGTCCTTGCGCTCCTGCGCCGTCATCGACTGGATGATGGCCGCGGTTCGATCGATATCGCGGTCGTCGACGTTGGCCAGTTGCTCTTTGATCTGCCCGGCTCCGGGCAGCATGCCCAGAATGCCGGCGATCGGGCCCATTTTGCGGATCGACATCATCTGGTCCAGGAAATCATCGAGGGTGAAGTCGCCGCCGGTGAGTTTGGCCGCCATCTCCTCGGCCTGATCTGCCTCGAAGACCTGCTCGGCCTGTTCGATCAGGGTGAGCATGTCACCCATGCCAAGGATCCGGGAGGCCATCCGGTCCGGGTGGAAAATATCGAACTCGTTCAACTTTTCGCCGGTGGAGGCGAACATGATTGGCGCACCGGTGATCTGCCGAACCGACAGTGCGGCGCCACCGCGCGCGTCACCATCGAGTTTGGTCAGCACCACACCGGTGAAACCGACGCCATCACGGAAGGCTTCCGCGGTGGCCACCGCATCCTGCCCGATCATCGCGTCCAGGACGAACAGGATCTCATCCGGCTTGGTGGCGTCCCGAATCGCCACGGCCTGGGCCATCATCTCGGTGTCGACACCGAGGCGACCAGCGGTATCGACGATGACGATGTCGTGGTGCCGCGCCCGGGCCTCGTTGATACCGGCGCGGGCCACCCCCACCGGATCGCCGACCCCATTACCCGGCTCCGGCGCGTAGACGGTGACACCGGCCTGCTCGCCGACCACCTGGATCTGGGTGACCGCGTTGGGGCGCTGCATATCACACGCGACCAGCAGCGGGGTGTGGCCCTGCTCGCGGAGCCAGCGGGCCAGCTTGCCGGCCAGCGTCGTTTTACCGGCGCCCTGCAGGCCGGCCAACATGATGACCGTTGGCGGGTTCTTGGCAAAAACCAACCGTCGGGTCTCGCCGCCCAGGATGGCGACCAGCTCTTCGTTGACGATCTTGATGATCTGTTGGGCGGGATTGAGGGCTTGACTCAACGCCACTTCGGCGGCCCTGGTCTTGACGGCCGCCACAAAGGTCCGCACGACCGGCAGCGCAACGTCCGCCTCCAGGAGCGCCACCCGGATCTCCCGGGCGGTGGCGTCGATATCGGCCGGCGAAAGCCGACCCTTTCCCCGCAGGGAGGTGAATACGGTTGAAAGTCGGTCAGACAGAGTCTCGAACATGACAGTGAGGTTATCGCTTCGCGGAAGTCAACGCGGTCGCCAGCTGGGTGGCGAGTTGTGTCGTCCGCTCCGCGGTGAAGGCAAGCCCGCCGGAATCCACCAGGTAGAAGACGTCGACCACCTCAGATCCGTGGGTGTCGATCATGGCCGAACTGATCACGGCGCCGGCTCCGGCCAGCACCGAGGTCATCCGGTAGAGCAACCCCGGCATGTCGTGAGCTCGAACTTCGAGTACCGATGCCTGCGTCGAGGCTCCGCTGATCACGCTGACGACCGGATCAGGAACGGCAACTCGGGGCGCGGCGGTGAGGTCCCGCTTCGCCAACGCGGCCGCGACATCGATGCCGCCGTCGAGCGCATTGATCAGATCCGACCGCAGGGTGGCCAGTTGTGGCGCATCGCCGAATTGCGATTGGGCAACCCAGCTCAGCAGCGCCACCGAGTTGATCGTGCGCACATTCGCGGCCGAGATGATCAACCGATTGAGGGTGAGGCAACCTGCGGTGGCGCTGACCAAACCGGCCCGGTCCTTGGCCGCAACAGTCACCCGCAGAACGCCCTGGACATTTTCCATCCCGACGCCGAGTTTGCCCGCACCGGCCTGCCCGATGAGATCCAATTCCACTGCGGAGAGAATCGGCTGCGCCCGGGCGATGATGCCGGTCTGCATCGCGGCCCGCACCTTGACCACCAGATCCGCCACCTGGGTTGCTTTCCACGTCGACCAAGTTTTGGGCCCGGCCGCTCTGCCGTCGGATTCGGCGAGTGCATGAAGTAACTCAAGGGTTGCAACATCAGGAATGACGTCCGTGATCAATCGAAGAGTTGCCGGGTCGTCCGGGTCTCGGCGGGCGGCGGTATCGGGCAGCAGCAGGTGGTGCAGCACGAGGAGTCTGATGGTCTCGACATCGGCAGCGCCGATGCCCAGCCGCGGCAGCCATCGGTCGATCATCTCGGCGCCGCAGACACTGTGGTCCGACCCGGTGCCCTTACCGATGTCGTGAAAAATGGCTGCCAACAACAACAAATCGGGTCGCCGCACACAGCGGACCAGTTTGGACGCCTGCACTGCTGTTTCCATCAGATGCCGATCCACCGTGTAGATATGGATCGGATCCCATTGGGGCATGGAGCGCAACCGCTCCCAACCGGGCAACATCGCCGAGATCAGGCCGGCCTGATCCAGCGCCTCCCCGACGGTGATCATCGATTCGCCCGCGCCGAGCAGCGAAACAAACCCACTCCGCGCCGTCGCCGGCCACGGGGCCGGCAGCGGG
>JBBSUU010000537.1:0-2553 GCA_038234115.1 Mycobacteriales bacterium | reverse complement strand
TTTGGAGGCTGTGGCCAGATCCGGGAACCTGGCTTGGAATGGGATGGCCAGCAGAAAGGCGAGAAGTATCTGCACCCCCATCTGCACCACTCGAAGTTCTTGGAGCAACTCGGCCAATTGGCGATTGGACCGTTGAAACGGGGTCTCACCGGTACGCGCCAGATGGGTCGCGTCATCAAATTGCGGAACCTTCCGGTTTCCGACCAACCGCTCGGGCCAACCCGGCCTTGCCGACGTCATTGAGCGTCGTACCCCTTCCGCACCCGGATCGGAGCGATCCGTCGCCATGCCTGAACAATTACCTCTTCGAGTTCGGCGTTTGAAATCCTGCCCAGTCGAACTCGGGCGAAGTTGTAGTTGTCATCGTGCCCGTCTTTGACAAAAAACACGCCCGGATCGGCGGCGATGAGCTCCAGCCTCTCGAACTTGTCGATCGAGAAGCCCATCTCCCCGGCTGCGGCATCGGCCGAATCCAGCGAAACGAAGATCTTGTTCCGGATCCGAAAGGTCGGCTGCTCCCATGCCGACTTCTCGGTGGTCTCGGGCAGCGCCAACGCCAGTCTGCGAACATCCGCGGCGGTTGCCATGAGACTACGAAGCTGCTCCCGCAGCAAGGGCTTTCTCGACCGCGGCGAGTTTCACGCAGACGGCCAGACCTTCGGTGGCCTGCGCCAGCTCCGACAGCGACGGGAAGGTCGGGGCGAGCCGAATGTTGCTATCTCGCGGATCCCTACCGTAAGGGAAGGTGGCGCCGGCGGGGGTCAGCGCAATGCCGGCCTCCTTTGCCAACCCGACAACCCTTGCCGCGCAGCCGTCCGGCACTTCCAGGCTGATGAAATAGCCGCCCTTGGGGGTGGTCCAGGTCGCCGTTTCGGTACCGCCGAGATGCTTGTCCAGGATGCTCAACACCAGTTCGAACTTGGGTGCAATGATCGCCCGGTGTTGGGACATCAGAGCCTTGACACTCGCTGCGTCCGGCAGAAACCGGACATGACGCAATTCGTTGATCTTGTCCGGTCCGATGGTCCGCCGGAACATGAACTTTTGGTACCAGGCAACATTTTTCGCTGAAGAACCGAAAAATGACAATCCTGAACCGGCGGTGGTGATCTTCGAGGTTGAGGCGAAAACGTAAGCGCGATCAGGGTTTCCGGCCTCTTCACAGGCGGCCAGGATATCGGCCACACCCACTTCTTCCTCGGTGAGATGGTGCACCGAGTAGGCGTTATCCCAGAAGATCCGAAAATCTGCTGCCGCCGTTGACATGGAAGCCAGTTCAGCAATGACCTCGGCGGAGAACACGGACCCGGTGGGGTTGCTGTACTTCGGGATACACCAAATACCCTTGATGGAAGGGTCGGCAGCCACCAATTCTTTGACGATTGCCATATCCGGACCATCCTCGTGCAGGGGTACCGAGATCATCTCGATTCCCAAGCCCTCCAAGATGGTGAAGTGCCGGTCGTATCCGGGCACCGGGCACAGGAATTTGATCTGCCGCCACGGTTCGGAGTCCGCGTCGCCGACGCCGAAGAGGACGTTGTTGACAAGGGCATCGTGCATCAGCGCCAAGCTGGAGTTGCCACCTTCGATGAGCTGCCCGGCCGGTACCCCGAAGACTTCCCCCCAGATCTGCCTAACTTCCGGCAACCCGGTCAGACCGCCGTAGTTTCGGGCATCGGTGCCATCAGCAGCCTTGTAATCGCCCTCTCCCGGCAGGTCCAGCAGCGGGAGCGATAGGTCAAGTTGCTCGGGAGCCGGTTTACCGCGCGTGAGATCCAGCTTCAGATTTGCTGCAACCAGACGCTGGTGCTGCTGCTCGAGTTCGGCATGCATCGCGGTGAGTGCTTCGGTGCTGATTGAGCTGAGGTCGAAGGTCAAGTCCATGAGGCGCAGATTACTCGACCCGATCAAGCGGATTCACACCAGATCGGCAGGTAGGGCCAACGCCGCTGAGCCTTCGGCCGGCTGTGGCCACCGCGGCCCCGCGCCGAACGGCGATACCATCGAAGGCGTCACACACTCGCACCTGAATTGGAGTCCCCCGTTGTCCGACAGCCCATTGCTCGATGCGATGCGTCGAGCGGTCTCGGCCGACCCCCGGGACGTCGAGCTTCGGTTACATCTCTCCGGTCTGTTGATCCAAAGTGCGACCCCGACCGCAATCTCCGAGGCGATCGGCCACCTGGCCACGGTTCTGCAATTGGCTCCCACCGACACCCGAGCCCGAACCATGATGTCCGAAGCGCTGGCCGGTCCCGCCGCAGCCTCCGGATCGCCGTCCCACCCGCTTGATCCTGACCCAGCGCCCGGCACGGAGCCAGTGAGCACTGGGCGTGCTCCGGAGTCTGCACACACCGAATTCAATTGGGCCCATGCCGAAGACCAGCTCTCGGATGTGATCGGGCCAATGTTTGACGGGACAAAATTCGAGAGCCCAACGTTCGACGGGATGAAACTCGACGGGACCAGGTTCGATCAGACGAACGCCCAGGGGTCCTCGGGCCAACCGGGTCGAATGCGGGCCAATGGCACGGATAATGCGGCGCTGAA
>JBBSUU010000536.1:0-2554 GCA_038234115.1 Mycobacteriales bacterium | reverse complement strand
GTCGCCGCCATTCCAGCGGGATCGGTGGCCACCTACGGCGACGTTGCCGCCCGCGCCGGCAGTCCGTCCCCCCGGTTGGCCGGCAGAGTTCTTGCCGAACTGTCCGATGACGACACGCCCTGGTATCGGGTGTTACCGGCAAGCGGACGGCCGACACCACACCTTGCCGCGCAGCAACTCAGAATCCTGGCGGCCGAAGGTGTTCTTGCGCTGGACGGCAGAGTCGACATGAACCGGTACCGGATCGGCCGATAGTCCGCCCGCGCCGGCAAAATTGATCCACAAGGTACTTTTCATCCACACGGCAGAAATTGTTCTAGGTCGACTCCGGATTCAGCGATCCGATAACCGTCATGACAACCTCCTCTGCATCCAGCGACGTCGTCCGCGTCAGCGGTCCCCAAGGAATCATCGGTTCCATTCCCTATCTGCTGGGGTTCCACCCCAAAGAAAGCCTGGTGATGCTCTGCCTGCGCGGGGAGCGCAACCGGCTGGGGCCGGTCCTGCGGGTGGACCTGCCGCCCGACGGCCATTCGGCCAGGGTTCAACTTGCCCATTACTTGGCAGCCCAGGCACAGCAACACGCCGACTCCGCTGTACTGGTCTGCTTTTCGGAGTCGCCGGACACCGCGATCAAGCGGCGGCGCGTCTTTGCCCACGCAGCTTTGATCATCGAGTGCGTCGAGAAGATCGAGCGGGTCGGCGTCTGCGTCTACGATGCGGCGCTGGTTCGACAAAGCCGCTGCGTTTCCTATCTGCAGCACCACCCGGGCCAATCGGGCTTTCCACTCCTGACCGAAGCCGGCGACAGCAATCTGGCCCGGCTGGGCAGCCAACACGCACGCGCGGGGCGAGCGGTTCTTGCTGATCGGGAAGCTCTGCGGCGCTCGATTGCGGGCCCGATCGGGAGCAGTCGGTCCGCCGCTGAACACCAAATTTCGAACGCGCGATCAGTGCGGTTCGACAACGAGGAAAGTCCCGAGGGTCTCCGCAGAATGCTCAACGCCCTCCAAGATGCGCACGACGACGTGCGCCACGGCCGGGCGCAAACAGACCTGGCCGCTGCCCAACTGGTGGCCGATCTGGACACTGCGCAACTGCGGGACGAGGCCATTTTCTGGGCATTGCACCACCTGGACGATGCGCTGGTACCGATGTTCATCGGGCTGGCCACCTGGACACCCGACGCATCCTGCGCACAGGTTTGTTCGGTCCTGGCGGTAGTTGCCTATCGGCAGGGTGATGGAGCGCTGGCCCAGGTCGCACTTGACCGGGTCCTGGAAGTGGATCCGGGTCATCGCCTTTCGGGACTACTGCTGGCGATGATGCAGGCCGGTATGCCACCCCACCTACTCGACTCGATGCTGGCCGATGAACCTGCCAACGAATCTGTCGACGAATCTCGGGGTCGGTCCGGGAAAGATATCTTCGCGGCCGGCGACGAATTGTCCAGTACCGGGTTTTATGACCCTGATGACGAGGACAACCGGAGATGAGGCTCGGCTTCGAGCCCGACTCAGACGTCGGACCCGAACCGGTCCTGTCCGGGGAGGTCCTCGCTGAGCATCGGCTTCATGAGTTGGGCAGCCGACAACACCCCCACCAAGGCTTCGGAGGTACTGCGGGGATGGGCCAGACTGATAGCAAGCCGGAACATCAGGGCGCGGCGCAAGATCTGACGCCACTGCGGCGTCTGCTGAAATTGCGTGGCCAGGTCCAATTCGGCGCCACCCCAGGCAATGGCGTCTACCACGATGACCGCGCTCGCCCAGCTCGCCGGTCGCCAGTAGGGCGTGATGTCGATAACGGCCGGGGGTGCTGAGCCGGCAAAAAGCACCTTGCCAACCAGATCGCCGTGCACCACCTGGGAGGGAAGATCAATGGCCTGTCGACCGGCGGCCAAGGTGGCAAACGCGGCCGCTCCCACTCCGTCCCCCAGTGCTGGATCTGCCGCGGGGATATCCCCCCAGGACACTCGGTCCGCCCAGGTATCCAGGTCATCTCGATGATCCAGGAACCGCGGACGCGGGATGCCGGCCAACGCTCGGTGCAACTCGTTACCCACCTCGATGATGTCCTCGAAGCGCGGCGCCGGTCGGCCGGATACATACCTTTGGGCACTCCAGCCGGAGACCACCCACCTGCCGTCAGAAGATCGGACCGGCCGCGCAATCCGGATACCGTCAACTCGCAACTGTTCGAAAGAAGCAGCCAGCCAAGAGGCTTCGGCCGCATTTTCAACAGGTTTGAGTACCACATCACCGCATCGATAGGCCAGGCCACGACCACCGGGTAGGTGTTCCGGCGCGAGGCCTGTGACGCTGAAGGCGGAGCGCACGTGATCGGGGGGCGGACTGCTCACACTGCACGACGCTACCGGTCCGTCGGGCATGTTCTGACCAGAGCAACCTGCTGGGCATCTGGGAAGGAGATCCTTGCCGGGTGCTGACCCACCGCCGATCGAGTTCGAAGGCCTACCTCATCAGTACCGGAGCAGTGTGGTGTCCACCTGGTCGATCCAGGCCAACACACCGCCCTCCAAATGCCGAATGTT
>JBBSUU010000535.1:0-2566 GCA_038234115.1 Mycobacteriales bacterium | reverse complement strand
GACGGCACGCTGATCGATTCCACCCCTAGCGTGGAACGCAGTTGGCGCAAGCTGGCGGCCAGGATCGGCATCGACTACGACGAGATCGACGGGATGTATCACGGGGTGCCGGCTCGGCAGACCCTGGTCAGATTGTTGCCGGCTGCCACCGCCCGTCAGATCGAGGAAATCGTTGACTGGATGGTGGAAGTCGAGGTTGCCGACACGGAGGACATCGTCGTACTGCCGGGATCGCTGGCCGTGCTCGACGCGCTGCCATCCCATCGCTGGGCCATCGTCACCAGTGGCAGCCGGCGGTTGGCCACCGCCCGGATCCAAGCTGCCGGCCTGCCGATGCCGCGGCATCTGGTTACTGCCGACGATGTGACGATCGGTAAACCGAACCCGATGCCTTACCTGGTCGGGGCCGATCGACTCGGTTTCGCCGCGGGCCGCTGCCTGGTGCTGGAGGACGCGCCCGCCGGCATTACGTCCGGTCTGGCCGCGGGGGCGGTGGTGCTCGGGCTGCGCACCACTCACCCCGAGCTGGCGGTTCACACCATCAAGGACCTGTCGGAACTGGAAGTATCCGCCGACCGACTTGGCGTCATCGTCAACACTTACGCTCTGCAAGTATGAAACTCGAACTCGTCTGCGGTGACATCACCGCAGCGGTCGCCGGTCAGGTCGATGCCATCGTCAATGCCGCCAACTCGACTCTGCTCGGCGGCGGCGGGGTCGACGGAGCCATTCATCGAGCCGGAGGGCCGGAGATTCTCGCGGCCTGCCGGGAGATCCGGACCAATCGCTGGCCGCAAGGACTTCCGGCCGGCCAGGCTGTTTCGACCACTGCGGGAAAACTGGCCTGCCGGTGGGTGATCCATACCGTTGGGCCGGTCTTCTCGGCGGAAAATGACCAGCAGGAGATCCTGCGAAGCTGCTACCTGAACTCCCTCGCGGTCGCGGACGTTCTGGGTGCAACAGCGGTGGCTTTCCCGCTGATCTCCGCCGGGGTCTACCGATGGCCCAAGTCCGATGCGATTGCGCAAGCATTCAAGGCCATCAGCGGCGCCGACACCCAGGTTCAGCGCGTGCTGCTGGTGCTGTTCGACATCGCCACACTGCGGCTTGCCCAATCGTTGTTACCGCCGCAAGCCTGATACTCGCCGTCGCCTGGCGAGTATCGCTCAGCGGTGACGCGACGCGATTAGTTCGGCGATCGCCGCGAGTTGACCGGTATCCACGGTGTGGCCACCGTCGTGTTGCAGCAGCGTCACCTCGGCGCCGGCATGGCGCAGCTGCGACACCAGGGTCGCTGTCTGAGCCGCCGTCGCCATCGGATCCCAGCGACCATTTGCCACCACGGCAAACTTTCCGTTCAGATCACCCGCCGGCGGCGTGGCGAACGGTACCATGGCAGCCAAAAGCACTGCGCCAGAAAGAATCTCCGGTCGTTGAAACATCATCGCGGAGGCGATATTTGCTCCGGTGGAGAACCCAACCGCTACCCAACTGCCGGGCTCGACACCGTATTCGGTTTCACATTTTTGAACGAAGTCGGCGAGGGCGTCCACTTGGGCGGTCAAGTCGACTTCGTCGAAAACACCTTCGGCAAGTCGGCGGAAGAACCTTGGGTGGGGCCCTTCCATGACGGTGCCGCGAGGGGACAGCAATGGCGAGTCCGGGGAGAGTCGCTCGCCCAGAGCCAGCAAATCGTGCTCGTCGCCGCCGGTGCCGTGGAGTAGAAGCAAAGGCGGGCCGAAGGTGCCGGCGCGCCAGCGAAATGGTCGCATCATACCCGTTGGGTCTCCAAATCTTTGTTTCTGGTGTCGCTGATCGTGGGAAGTGCCGCCTGGATCTAATCACGGTTGGGTTCGAGCCACGGCGGCAGCTTCAGGCTGCGGCCCAGCTCCAGCAGTGGCTCATCGATATCGAAACCTGGCGCATCAGTGGCAATCTCGAACAACACACCACCCGGCTCCCGGAAGTAGATGGACTTGAAGTACCGGCGATCCAGGATCTCGGTGACCGAAACACCTTGTTCCAACAGCTGATGCTGCCAACTCGTAATGGTTGCGATGTCCGGCGCCCGGAAGGCAACGTGATGGACCGTGCCGCCGGCCTGCAGGCCGCGCGGGCCGCGCTCGGCAGAAAGATCGATCATCGCGCCGGCTCCGCCATCGGCCATCGAGAAGCGCGACCGACCAGCGCCTTCATCGCCGACGCCCATGCCGAGTAGGCGAGTCAGCATGTCGGCAGTCGGGTCCAGCAGGTGCTCGCTCAGGGTCACCGAGTGCAGGCCGCGTACGGCGTGCTCGGAACCGATGCCGACGACTCCATCCCAACCCGAGCGGGTATCGGAGTCCGAGGCGATCAGGTCGATGTTCATGCCGTCCGGGTCTCGCAGGGTCAGTACCTCCTCGGCTCCTCGAGTGGTCGGTAGGTCGACATCAATGCCAAGTCCAACGAGGCGAGAGTGCCACCAGCCCAGCGAGTCTCCCGGAACACTGAAAGAGGTGGCGGTAGTCATACCGGCACCCTGGCGGCCGCGCCGGACCCCCGGCCAGGGGAAGAAGGTGAGCAGGCT
>JBBSUU010000534.1:0-2566 GCA_038234115.1 Mycobacteriales bacterium | reverse complement strand
TGATTACCGGCGAATGTGCTGCCACCGAATTGGCCGCGGTCTCGCTGCGGTACTTCAATGTCGCCGGCGCGGCCAAAGGCGCCGGCGAACGGCATGGCACCGAAACACATCTCATTCCACTTGCACTGGAGGCTGTTTCCGGCAAGCGGGACAAGCTGACGGTGTATGGGGATGACTGGCCGACTCCCGATGGAACCCCGCTGCGTGACTACGTCCACGTAGCCGATCTGGCCAGAGCACATGTGCTGGCGTTGGATGCGGCCAATCCGGGCGAACATCTGATTTGCAACCTGGGAAACGGCAACGGCTTCAGCGTAAAGGATGTCATTGCAGCCGTCGAAGCTGTTACCGGGCTGCACATGCCCGTCACCGTCGGGCCGCGTCGGGCGGGGGATCCGGCTCGCCTTGTTGCCGCTGCCGATCGCGCCGCGGATCGTCTGGGCTGGCGACCGGAACTCGACCTGACCAGCATGGTCTCCGACGCCTGGGACTTCCTGCGGCGGGACGAGCAGTAGCCGCTGCCTTACCGAGAACCACCTCAGCAGTCCTCGTCGCACCAATCGAACAAGAATCACGGAGCCCAACAACTGTGACCACCTCGCATCTGTTCACCCGGACTTATCAGCAGGCACCGGCCGGTTTGTGGTCGGCCCCGGGCCGGGTCAACCTGATCGGTGAACACACCGACTACAACAACGGCTTGGTGATGCCCTTTGCCATTGACGCTCGTGCCCACGTGGCCATCAGTCGCAGCGTTGGTCGCCGGGTCAAAGTAGTTTCGGCTCAACGCGATTCGCTGCTTCACGACTTTCACCTCGATGAACTGACACCCGACGGGCCGGCCGCGCAGGGCTGGGCCGCCTACGTGTTCGGCGCCGTCTGGGCCTTGCGCGAGGCCGGCCATCCGGTGGATGGCATCAATATCGCACTGGACTCCTCGGTGCCGGTCGGCGCCGGGCTCTCGTCCTCGGCTGCGTTAGAATGCGCTGTAACGCTGGGTGTTTCGCAGCTGATGGGGGTCAAGCTGGCGCCACGCGAAGTGGCAATTATCGCTCAATCGGCGGAGAACAACTTCGTTGGCGTGCCGTGTGGGTTGATGGATCAGATGGCCTCGAGCGCCTGTAAGGCCGGTAACGTTCTCTTCTTCGATGTGGATGCGGAAACCACTGAACAGGTGCCGTTCAATCCCGGTGCCCACGGTTATGCAATTCTTGTGATCGACACCCACGTGCACCACGAGCTGGCCGATGGCGAATACGGAAAGCGCCGGGATTCCTGCGAGGAAGCAGCGGCTGAACTCGAAGTTGCCTCGTTGCGGGAAATCACCCTCGAAGGACTAGAAACGGCACTGGGCACGCTGTCCAATGATCTGCTCCGCAAGCGCACTCGCCATGTCGTGACCGAGAACGGCCGGGTGGCTAATGCGGTCGGGCTGCTTCGGGCCCAGAACCTTGGCGGACTCGGTGATCTCATGGTGGCGTCACATGTTTCACTGCGCGATGATTACGAGGTTTCCGATCCGGCCCTGGATCTGGCGGTGGACACTGCCATGTCGGCCGGAGCTGTCGGAGCCCGGATGACCGGCGGCGGTTTCGGCGGGTCGGCCATCGCCCTGGTCGAAGTGGGGGCGGTGGACCGGGTCACCGGGGCCATCGAACGGGCTTTCACTGCCGCCGGCCGCCGGGAGCCGACCGTCCGGTCGGTGCGACCGAGCGAAGGAGCTCGCCGGGACGGGTGACCCCAATCCGCACGAACAGATGTTGCAGGGCTCGATGGACGAGTGTCACCGGCAAGGACCAAAGTTGCCGGCATTGATCAAAATCGTCGAAAAGTCATCCCACGGGGCAGTTTCGCCGACTTTGATCAGTGCGGCCAACCATTTGCCGGCATTGATCAGTGCCAGTGGCGTGTCCCCCGTGGACGGATCCATGTATTTCTAGAGTCCTGTTGCCCCTGATCAGGGGTTGAAAGGATGATGGGATTCATGGTTGGACGTAAGAGGCATTCCGCTGAGGACATTGTTCGTAAGCTGCGCCGCGGCGATGAGTTGGCAGCGGCTGGCAAGACGCAGGAGGAGGTCGCTGCGGATCTGGGGGTGTCGGCGGCGACGTTGTATAACTGGCGTCGCCGTCACGGCGGGTTGAACACCGACTCGGCTAAGGAGCTCAAGGATCTGCGGGAGCAGAACACCCGCCTGAAACGGTTGCTGGCCGACGCTGAGTTGGAAAAGGATGCGTTGCGGGAGGTGGCTAAGGGAAAATTTTGAGCCCGGCAGCCAAACGCCGGGCCGTGCAAATGCTGATCACCACGTTGAAACTTTCACAACGGTTGGCGTGCAGGGCTGTTGGGCTCAATCGGTCCACGTGCCGCAGGTTGCCGGCGGCGCAGACCCCAGCCGATCCGGACGCTGATTTGCGGGCATGGTTGCGCCGGTATGCGATTCAGAACCCGCTGCACGGCTTCCGGCGGGCCTGGGCCGCTTTACGCCACGATGAACACCGGGTGGTGAACAAGAAGAAAGTCCACCGGCTGTGGAAGGAGGAAGGTTTGCAGGTGAAGATCTACC
>JBBSUU010000533.1:0-2574 GCA_038234115.1 Mycobacteriales bacterium | reverse complement strand
GTGGGCGTCAGGCAACGGCAGCTCGAACTACGGGTGCACCGCCCCTACGCTGAGTTCGGCCAATTCAGGCTTTTGGCGCCCCCGGCACCCGACCGTCAGAGACGATCATCACCTAGCGTCATATATCTACACCAATTATTTAGCATACTTCACCCGTTTGGGGCTTCATAATACTATCCTGAATAGCTTAGATTACTCTAAGCGACAGCGAGATGGTGGTCCCGAGCCTGAGGTCGGTCGAGCACGCAGACGGTACGTTAGCCAGGCATGATGATCGGATACGATCGTCCTTGCAAGGTCCTGACTTCCGGGGCCACATTCTTGGATGGATTCCTGCGCACCTGTCAGTTATTGGATGCGGTTACTTAGGCGCGGTGCATGCCGCATGTATGGCCAAGCTCGGACACGAGGTTATTGGCATTGATTGGGACGAAGCCAAGGTCAGCAACCTGTCGGCCGGAATCGCGCCATTCTTCGAACGAAGACTTCCTAAACTACTCGCCGAAGCTCCTGGCACAGGATGACTTGTCGTTCACCAGATTGATGTCTGCGGCCAAGAGCGCGTAAGTCCATTTTGTATGTGTCGGCACGCCGCAACGCAAGGGCGAGAATGCCGCGGATCTGACCTACGTCAATTCTGCAATTGCTGCGCTGACTCCCTTTCTGACCGAGGGCGATTTAGTGGTGGGTAAGTCAACTGTGCCTGTCGAAACGGCCGGGGCATCTACCCAGGTCGGTGACCTGGGACCGGGGAAAGGAACTCGCGCGGCACGCCGAGTTCACCGCTGCGACCGGAATTCGGGTGTACTTCTGCGACCCCTACTGTCAGTGGCAACGCGGCACGAATGAGAACTCTGTGAGTGTTGTGTATGGGCCGGATGGGTCTGGTTGGCATGGTGGATGTCGGCAGCTCGGAGTAACTCTCGAGAATACTGGCCGCTCTCGGGCTTGCCTTTCGTTTGACCTGTTCTTCGGGTTGCCGGCACCCGACCTGGCCCACTCGTCTTGGCTTAATTAGGAGCCTGTCCGCCGATGCGATGTTGGCGTGACCCCTCACAGTGCTACCGCGACAGGTGACATCTCCTCAGACCGGATGCTGACCGCGTTCATCCGAGGGCAGGAGTACCGCAGTGGTCATGCTGGCAACGCATTACGACTTCGTCATTGGGGGGGACCCCGACCGAGACACCATGGATCTTGCCGTTCTGGGTACAGCCACCGGTGGGGTCATCGCTTCTATCAGCGACACTGCCGTCGGCGACGGCTACATCCGGATGCTGACCTGGGCCCGCGACCATGCCCCCGGTCGCCGTGTCTGGGCGTTGGAAGGGACCGGCAGTTTCACTGCCGGCTTCGTCGCTGTCCTGGCCGGTGCCGGCGAGGACGTCGTGGAGATCACCGGCGGCAAGTGGCGCCGCGTTGCCAAGAACGACCGAATTGACGCGATCCAGGCTGCCCGGGCCGCACTGTCGAGCCAACATCAGGCAACTCCACGCTCGCGTGGCCTGCGGGAGGCGTTACGGCAGGTCATGGCCACCCGGCGAGCAGTTTTGGTCAGCCGTACCAAGGCGATCAACGAGCTTAAGAGCCTGATCGTGGTGGCGCCGGAGTATCTGCGGGCACCCCTGAGGGGTTGCTCTCTGCAGGTTCAACTACGCCGCATAGAGGGCTTCCTCAGCCCTGCAGAGGCCGGCGTGGAGCATCGGATCACGGTGTTCACCATGCAGTCGATCACCGCCCGGATCCGCTTCCTGTTCGCCCAGACCGCCGAACTCGACCCGCAACTACTCGCCCTGGTCAAGCAGCATCCGGCCGGGCCTACCCTGCTCGCCGAACCAGGTGTCGGCCCAGTCTCTGCTAGCCAACTGCTCATCAGCTGGTCGCACCATGGCCGGGTTAGCAACGAATCTGCTTTCGCCGCGCTGGCCGGGGTCGCGCCACTGGAAGCCAGCAGCGGCCAACGGACCAGGCACCGCCTCAACCGCGGCGGGGACCGTGACCTCAACCGCGCTCTGCACGCGATCGCCATCACTAACCTGCGCTGCCACCCGGAATCCAAGCAATACGAAATCAACCGCATCGCGTTGGGTAAAACCCACCGCGAAATCCGGTGTTCCCTCAAACGCGCACTCGCACGCAGGCTATTGGGTCGCATCGAATCGGCAACCCACCTGCAACCCGATATAACCCCGTTAAGCCACCCTGCCGGTGCTTGACAAACATAGGAGCGTCCAACGGCTGCTCCGACAGTACTTCCCGAAGGGCACCGATTTGGCCAGGTATCAACGGCGGGAAGTTCAGGCCGTCGCCGACGCACTCAACAACCGGCCACGAAAGACACTCGGTGGGAAGACTCCCACGGAAGTGCTTGCACAGCAATTCACTCGATTCCGTAACGTGTTGCGACGAACAGTTGAATCCGCCTTGTGAGCCGGCGTCCGAGTTATGCACGAGCTCCCAGGGGTGGCACTGCGTCCTTCGCGGTCCCGTTCCCAGGTCGCCGTCCGCAGCGGAATCATCACCAGGTCAACAGCTTTCGATGTCTGAAAATGCCAGGCAACGATCCGCTGCGCG
>JBBSUU010000532.1:0-2584 GCA_038234115.1 Mycobacteriales bacterium | reverse complement strand
GGGCGGGACCACGTAGTCGGTCATCCGCGGAAACTTGTCCACCCCGAAGACCGCAAGCCGAATACCGGCAATGCCGGCCCGCACCCGCACCTGCTCGATGGTTTCCACCGGTACTGGTCCCAGGTCGGTCCAGACGTTGTTCGGTAGGAAGCCGAATATCCCATCGAGGTTGATCGATCGGGGCAGCACCTGACGGGTCGAGAGCAGATGTAGTCGCAGGTAGGCATCGGCCGTATCCAACGGCGCGTCGGCCAACGAGGCAATCTCGGTCGATATGACGGCAACCCGGACGCCGCGGATGTCATCGTTGCGTTCGGCGCCGGCCAGATCCGGTTGCCCGTCATCGGTCCCGGCGGAAGCACCCAGGGTCGGCCGTGGGTACCAGACATCCAGAATCGTGCCATCTGCAGTGATGGTGGCCAGGCCGGTGCCCCACGCGCCGGAGCTCACAAGATCAGTCATGCCCCGTAGGTTACCCACCCGACGCTGATTCACTGATTCGCGAAGTATTCACCCGACGCTGATTCGCAGATGCGCGAAGTGGGAAAGGGTGTAGCAGGGATATCGGGAGCGGTCGACTTGGAATCTGTTGGTCTCATCGGTCGGGAAGGGATCAACGTTGCGGGAAGAGTCAGCCCCTAGGGGTGCCCCAGATGGGGCCGCCCCCATTCTGGCCGGTCTTTCGATCGACGGCAGTCCTGTCCGCACCCAGCGGATCTGCCAATTCGTCGTAGAGATCATGCCGGTGGACGGCGCTGCCATCGTCCTGGTCGGTACCGGTGGTACCCGGGAGCGGGTTCATGCCACCGACGCGGTCTCCCAACACTTGGACGAGTTGCAGTTCACCCTGGGCGAGGGGCCTTGTATCCAGGCCCACGAGTTGGGCGCTCCCGTCCTGGAGGCAGATCTGGAGTCGGATTCAGCGCAAGAACGATGGCCCGGTTTTGCGACGCAGGCCTCGGGGGTGGGGGCGCGCTCGGTGTTTGCATTTCCGATGACCATCGGAACGGTTCATTTTGGCGTCATGGAATTGTATCGACGTCAACCGGGTCAACTCACCGCTGAGCAGATTTCGTTGGCTTTGCTGTTGGTCCAGGCAGCCGTGCAGGTGTTGTTGCAGGAAATGGACGCCGCAAACACTGCCGAGGACGAACTGTCCGAGGATATTTTCACCAGCCGCCCCGAGGTGCACCAGGCGTCCGGCATGATTGCTATTCAGTTGGGCGTATCCGTACCAGAGGCGATGTCGAGGTTGCGGGCAGCCGCTTATGCGCAGAATCGGTCAGCGTTGGATCTGGCCGTGGACGTTCTCGCTCGAAGATTTGACTCGAAGAACTTCGAATGACGAAATCGCTGATGTTGGAAGCGGGTTCGTATTCAGCAGTGCAATGTCGCGAGAGGAGAGGTTGATGAGCAGTTTGGTTCGCTCTGACCTTTTGATGGCGGAATTTACGTCTTAACTCACTGCGGAGCACGAGTTGGCGCCGGTGCTCCAACGGGTCCTCGACCGTGCTGTGGCCGGCTTGGACGCCGCGACCGTTGTGCCGAAAAAACCGGATCCGCCCAATTGATCGCGGTGAGCGGTGGGGACGACGCCGCTGATGCACTGCACCTGCACACCTATTCCGGACCGGCCGCAGATTGTGCTGCCAGCGGGTCGATAGGGATGGCCGAAAACCTGGTCGGGGACACCCGCCGGCCCATCCTCGCCAACTTGGCGAAGGAAGCAAACGTTCTTTCTGCCCGGGAACTGATCAGCGATAGGTCTGTGCTCGAGCGGTTCTGATCAGCCGGACTCTTGCAGCAGTCAGGATTTTGGTCGACAGGTACGGGTTTTCCGACCGGCGGTGTGGTCAGCCGGCGGTGTGGTCGGTCAGTGGTCCAAGCTGTGCACGATGCCGTCCGATACCGTCCGCAGACTCTGCGACGAGCTATCGGCCAGGGCCAGCAGGTGGGTGAAGGCTGTCTCGCGGGAGCTGTTTGCCAGGCCCATCACAATGCCGACCGCCGCGTTGATGACCGATCGCGAATCGACGGTCAGTTTTGCTGACTCCGCCCTTGCCGCCCAACCCGAGATCTGCATGGCCGCAATCAGATAGGCCGAAACTTGCGCCGCGTAAATCCTGGCGGCAGCAATTTCGGCAAGACCGAATCGGCCGGCCATCGGGCTGTAAAAATTCAGCACACCCTGCGAGCCAGGCGGCAGCGTCAAAGGCGTGCCCAACACGGCCAGCACACCCCTATCGGAAATGAGTCTTGAATAGGCCGGCCATCTGGGCTCCAGACGTAGGTCCGCCGTCATCACGACCTGCTCGGTATGCAGAGCTTGCATGCACGGTCCGTCGCCGGCGAAATGCTGGATCTCATCCCACGCAAGTGCCTGCGCGTTGCTGAAAGACACGGTCACCGGTAGTTCGTCCCTCATGAGGGTCACCGCGCAGCTCACCTGCGAGTTGGCGCCGAACAAATCGGCCGAGAGGTCGGCAATGCCGCTGAAAAACTTTGTGACATCGGGATTCCCGGTGACCAGGTGGTCCAGTCGTGAGGAAACGGACTCGGACAGTTCATCTCTTGTCATGTCGCG
>JBBSUU010000531.1:0-2606 GCA_038234115.1 Mycobacteriales bacterium | reverse complement strand
GGCGAGGAAACCGCGCTGCTGGACTCGCTCGAAGGTCGCCGCGGTCAGCCGCGGTTGAAACCACCCTTCCCCGCCGTCGCCGGGCTGTATGCTGCGCCGACCGTTGTCAACAATGTCGAGACCATCTGCTCCGTACCGCCTATCGTGCTCGGCGGCGCCGATTGGTATCGCAGCATCGGCACCGAGAAGTCGCCGGGACCGAAGATCTATTCCCTCTCCGGGCATGTCACCCGGCCCGGTCAGTACGAAGCGCCGATGGGCACGACGCTGCGAGAACTGCTCGAGATGGCCGGCGGCATGAAAGACGGCATTCCGCTGAAGTTCTTTACCCCCGGTGGGTCGTCGACGCCCATCTTCACCCCAGAACACCTGGATGTGCCACTGTCCTTCGATGATGTCGCAGCAGCCGGCTCGATGCTCGGGACCACCGCGTTGATGTGCTTCAACGAGACGGTTTCGGTGCCGTGGGCGGTCTGGAAGTGGCTGGAGTTCTACAAGCACGAGTCCTGTGGAAAGTGCACCCCCTGCCGCGAGGGAACCGGTTGGTTGGTGTTGATCCTTCGCCGAATTGTCTCCGGCTCCGGCACAATGGCCGATCTGGATACGTTGACCGATGCGGCGAGTAATATTGCCGGCCGCTCTTTCTGCGCCTTCGGCGATGCGGCCGCAACGCCGGTGTTGAGTTCGTTCAAGTACTTCCGGCAGGATTTCGAAGATCTGGTCACCGGCAAAACGCCACCGATCATTGCGGCGTCGGACTTGGTAGGAGCGCACTGATATGACAGCCCCCGCTGCACCCAATCCCCCCGCGGCGAAGCCGAACACCGGTGCCAACAACGCCAACACGGCCGGCACCATCGTGGACGACAAGCCCGCGGAGCAGGCTCCCGCGCCCGAAGGATACGTGCGACTGACGATCGACGGTGTCGAGCTCATCGCCCCCAAGGGGGAATTGCTGATCCGCAGCGCCGAGCGCATCGGCACCGCCATCCCGCGGTTTTGTGATCACCCACTTCTCGAACCGGTCGGCGCCTGCCGGCAGTGTCTGGTCGAGGTGGAAATGGGCGGCCGTCCGATGCCGAAGCCGCAGGCGGCCTGCACCCAGGCAGTGGCCGAGGGCATGGTGGTCAAAACCCAGGTGACCTCCCCGGTGGCCGAGAAGGCCCAGCGGTCCAATCTGGAGTTCCTGCTGCTGAACCACCCCTTGGACTGCCCGGTCTGCGACAAGGGCGGGGAATGCCCGCTGCAGAACCAGACGATGGCCAACGGCTCCAGCGAATCCCGAATGCTCGATCCCAAAAGAACCTTCACCAAACCGCTGGCGATTTCCACCCAGATCCTGCTGGATCGGGAGCGGTGTGTGATGTGCCAGCGCTGCACCCGATTCTCCGACCAGATCGCCGGCGACAACTTTATCGACCTGATCGAACGCGGCTCCGCCCAGCAGATCGGCATCAGTGCCGACCAGCCGTTCCAGTCGTACTTCTCGGGTAATACCATCCAGATCTGCCCGGTCGGCGCCCTCACCTCGGCCGCCTACCGGTTCCGGGCCCGACCGTTCGATCTGCTCTCCACCCCGGGAGTCTGCGAGCACTGCGCTGACGGCTGTGCAACCCGGGTCGACTGGCGCCGCGGCGAGGTAACCCGCACGATGGCTGCCCACGACCCGCAGGTCAATGAGGACTGGAGTTGCGACAAGGGACGGTTTGCCTTCACCTACGTCACCCAGCCGGACCGACTGACCCGTCCGCTGGTGCGCAATGAAGCGGGGGAATTGATCGAGGCGTCCTGGACCGAGGCGATGGCCAAAGCCGCCGCTGGACTGGCCAAGGCCTCGACCCACGGCGCCGCGGTCCTCACCGGCGGGCGTCTCACCGTGAGCGACGCCTACGCTTACGCCAAATTCGCCCGACTCGCGCTGCATACCAACAATATTGACTTCCGCACCCGGACGGCCGGGGCGGCGGAGGATGCGTTCCTGGCCCGGCACGTGGTGGGTGTCACCCCGGATAACGGTGGTGTTACCTACCAACAGTTGGAAAAGACCAAGACGGTGCTGTTGGTTGCCTTGGAGCCGGAAGAGGAGTCACCCATCCTGTTCCTGCGCCTGCGCAAGGCCTGGCGACACAGCGCGACCGCGATCTCCGCGGTCGCGGCATTGTCCTCCCGTGGTTTGGTGAAGATGGGTGGGACGTTGATTCCTGCCGTCCCGGGCAATGAGACCTCAGTTGTGGAAGGGCTTTTCGCTTCGCCGGGCGCCGACGGTGCGCCCGAAGTGATCATGGTGGGCGAGCGAGCTTCACAGGTGCCCGGCCTGCTTTGCGCGGTGAGCGCACTGGCCGAGAGGACGGGTGCCCGGATTGCCTGGGTGCCTCGGCGGGCCGGGGACCGCGGCGCCATCGACGCCGGCGCGGTGCCCTCCCTGTTACCGGGTGGTCGCCCGGTTGTCGACGCCGATGCCCGGGCCGAACTCGAGACCGCCTGGGGGGCAAGACTGCCGATTACTCCCGGACTGTCCACCGCCGAGATCATCGAGGCCGCAGCGCAAGGTCGAGTGGGAGCGCTGGTCCTCGCGGGGGTTTCCCTCGAGGACATGCCCAATCCCG
>JBBSUU010000530.1:0-2609 GCA_038234115.1 Mycobacteriales bacterium | reverse complement strand
GCAGTGGACGGCGCGGCCGATGTCCACGCTAGTGAGCCACGGCTCCATTGTCAGCATCGGGTTCGAGTCGCGGCCCATCGGGCGGGCAGATCGGCCGCAACACCGCCGGCGGGAAGAATCGGAATACGGGCAAATTTGTGGAAATTATTCGTTTTCACATCACTTCCTAAGGTTTGGGAATGGTAACGATCATGTTGTGCCTGTAGAGGCAAGCCCGACATTGCAGTTACGGTGCGCTATGACGCGCTGCTCGGCGCGCTTGCATGCCCTCACCGGGATTACTGCCCGTAGTTGATGAGGATTGTGGGCGGGCCCTGCAGAGCCGTTGATGCCAGGGACACCCCCTGGTAAATGACCCCAATGAGAGGAACCCAGCGTGAAGCTTCATCGTTGGCTTTCAGCAGCAACAGTGGCTGCGGTAGCAGTCTCACTGTCGGCCTGTGCCTCGTCGGACCGGAATGACGCCACTACGTCCAGTGGCCCGGCAGCGACTTCGGCAGCAGCCCCGACCGGCGAGGCGCCCGCGGGCACCGAAGGCACGGCCGGTGGCGCAACCTCCGCCGCCGATACCTCCGCCGCCGGCGGTGCACCAGCAAACGCAGATGGCACGTTCATTTTCGGTGCCGCAGCGGCGCCGAGTATGTTCGATCCGCTCTATGCCACGGACGGGGAGACTTTCCGGGTCACCCGCCAGATCTCCGAGGGCCTGGTTTCTTTCGCCCCCGGCACCACCGATCTGGAAGCTGCCCTCGCCGAGTCCTGGGAGCCCTCCACGGACGGTCTGATCTGGACCTTCAAGATCCGCCAGGGCGTCAAGTTCCAGGATGGCGAAGCCCTGGACGCAGCCGCTGTTTGCTATAACTTCGACCGGATGTACAGCCAGGTCGACGCCGGCGCCAACCAGGCTCAGTACTGGTCGGACACCATGGGCGGATTCAAGGGGCAGAAGAACGAGGACGGCACCGATAAGTCCAGCCTTTACAAGTCCTGCACCGTCTCGGATCCGGCCACGGCAGTCCTCGAGGTGACTCGCGCTACCTCCAAGTTCCCCTCCATCCTGGCGCTGCCATCCTTCTCCATCCAGTCGCCGAAGGCGCTGGAAAAGTACGAGGCCAACAATGTGGTCGCCGAGGGTGACTCCTACAAGTACCCGTCGTACGCCTTGGAGCACCCGACCGGAACCGGCGCGTTCAGCTTCACCAAGTACGACACCGCCAACGGCACCGTCGAGCTGACCCGAAACGACAACTACTGGGGCGAGAAGGCCAAGGTCAAGACCTTGATCTTCCGGATCATCCCCGATGAGACCGCCCGCAAGCAGGAACTGCAGGCCGGCACCATCGACGGCTATGACCTGCCTAATCCCGGTGACTGGGCCTCGCTCACTGCCGATGGCAACAGCGTCGAGGTTCGCCCGGCGTTCAACGTGATGTACCTGGGTCTGAACCCGAAGAACAACCCGGCGCTGCTTGACATCAAGGTTCGTCAGGCCATCGCCTATTCGCTGAACCGCGAGGAGTTCGTCAGCAGCCAGCTGCCCGAAGGTGCCAAGGTTGCGCTGGAGTACTACCCGGACACGGTAGAAGGCTGGACCGACAAGGTCGAGCAGTACAACTACGACCCGGAGAAGGCCAAGGCGCTGCTGGCCGAAGCCGGACAGTCCGCGATGACACTGCAGTTCTGGTGGCCGACGGAAGTTTCCCGCCCGTACATGCCAGACCCGAAGAGTGTCTTCCTGGCTTTCAAGGCAGACCTCGAAGCTGTCGGCATCACCGTGGTGGAAACCTCCAAGCCCTGGAACGGCGGCTACCTCGATGGCGTCGACGCTCAGGAGGCCGATGCGTTCCTGCTCGGCTGGACCGGAGATTACCCGGCCGCCGACAACTTCATCGGAACCTTTTTCTCCGACGTCAACGGCCGCTTCGGTCTTCAGTACTACGACTATGCATCAACTCTGGTTGATGAATTGGCGGCCGCCGATTCCGAGCCCGATGCCGACGCCCGCGCAGCCCTGTACGTCTCGCTCAACGAGAAGTTGATGAGCGAATACCTTCCTGCGGTGCCGATCTCGCATTCCCCGCCGGCCCTTGTTGTCGCCGGTAACGTTCAAGGTCTCATCGCCAGCCCGCTGACCGACGAGAAGTTCAACACCGTTTACAAGACCGAATAGTTTGCGCAAATCCGGCTGAACTCGGGCTCGGAGGGTCTTTAATTGACTCTTCGGGCCTGCAGTCCGGCCGTCGCCGCCCGGCGACACTCATGGCCATCGACGGCCACACTCCGTCGAAGGATTTCGGCCCGTGCCGAACAACATGGGAGTTGCCGGGCGGCACCCGTTTCACGGCGACACCGGTTCACTTTGCCGATCGAACCGGTCCGGAAGCGGTTACGAATGATCGGTCTTGAAAAGAAGAGGATTTCGCTGATGACGCCGACTTGCGAAAGCCCTGCAATCACCTTGACGATTGCGGCGCCGACCACCCGAACCGGGTGCGCAGCATGCTGAAATACACGATTCGAAGACTGGGACAACTCGTTCTGGTGATGTTCATTCTGTCGATGGTGTTGTTCATCTGGCTGCGTAGCCTGCCCGGTGGGTTGGAGTCGTC
>JBBSUU010000529.1:0-2613 GCA_038234115.1 Mycobacteriales bacterium | reverse complement strand
TGAGGGCGGTGGGCTGGCCAACGCCACCATTTTCGAGCTCGTCTGATTCCGGTCTGCGCGGTTACTGGTTCAATCGGTTCGCGGGAAGGGTGCCACCAACTGCGGTAGGTCGGACTTGCTGAAAATCCGTCGTGATAATTGGCAGGTAGGGCCGGCAGACGCGTCGAACTGCGCCGGCTCACTGGTGTGAATGTCGGTGCCCGGGGGCACCATAAGCAAATGCTGCTTGCAACCCTTGCCGCCGTGTCACCCGCGGTGGCCGCCACCCGATCGCGTTTGGCCAAGCGGGCGTTACTGGCGCAGGTGATCCAGCAGGCCGGACCGGACGACATTACCGTGGCGGTCCGCTACCTGGCGGGCGGGCTACGGCAACGAAAGACCGGGGTCGGGTGGGCTGCGCTGAATTCGCTCCCGACCCCAGCCGCACAAGCGCGGTTGACCCTGACCGAAGTGGACGCCGCTTTCGAGCACCTGGCCGGTATCGGCGGTTCCGGGTCGGTGGCACGACGAACCGCTGCCCTCACCGAACTCTTCGGCCGGGCAACCGAAGCCGAGCAGCGATTCCTGCGTGGCCTGGTTTTCGAGGATCTGCGTCAAGGAGCGTTGGAAGCGCTGGTGCAGGACGCTGTCGCGACCGCGTTCGCAGTGCCGTTGAAATCGGTGCAGCGAGCGGCCATGCTCCTCGGATCGACTGCGGAGGCGGCTCGGATCCTGGTCGACGGCGGACTGGCTGCGGTGGCGGCGATCGGGCTCAGGGTGGGTGTTCCATTGCAGCCGATGTTGGCTGCTCCGGCGTCAGATCCGGCGGCTGCGGTGGCCAAGTCGTCCCTGCCGGCAATAGTGGACGCCAAACTAGACGGCATCAGGGTGCAGGTCCACAAACAGGGTGGCGAAGTTCAGCTGTACACCAGGAGTTTGGACGAGATCACCGAGCGACTTCCGGAAGTGGTGGAGGCCATTGCCGTCCTCGAATTGCAAACACTGGTGCTCGACGGTGAAGTGGTGGCCATCGGGCCGGATGGGCGACCGGAGTCGTGTCAGATAATCGCCTCCCGGACGGCGAGCAAGATTGATGTCGATGCCGGCCGCGCCCGAACCCCGTTGCGACTGTTCGCCTTCGACCTTTTGCATGTCGATGGTCTTGACCTACTCGACGAACCGCTTCGAGTTCGAGCGGACAGAATGAAGCAGATTCTGCCGCCGGAACTCATCGTGCCCCGAAACATTGCCGAGACCGAGGACGAGGTGGCCCAGATCTTCCTCGACGCAGTCAGTCGGGGATTCGAAGGCGTCGTGGTCAAGAACCTGGATGCCAGCTATGCAGCCGGGCGGCGCGATTCGGGCTGGATCAAACTCAAACCTCGCCACACTTTCGATCTGGCAGTCATCGCCGCTGAATGGGGGTACGGGCGGCGCACCGGGTGGTTGTCCAATTTGCATCTGGCTGCCCGCGATAGCAGCACCGGTGAACTGGTGATGCTGGGCAAGACTTTCAAGGGTCTGACTGATCAGATCCTGACCTGGCAGACCACTGAGTTCCAGGCCAGGGAGTCCCGGCGAACGGCGACGACGGTGTACATCGACCCACCGCTGGTGGTGGAAATTGCCATCGACGGTATCCAACAGTCTGTCCGATACCCGGGTGGGATTGCCCTGCGTTTTGCCCGGGTTCTACGGTATCGGGAAGACAAGACGCCCGACCAGGTGGACTCCATCGATTCGGTGCGAAGCCTGGGGGCTGCATCGCCGGAGCAAGCCTCACCAGATCCGGATTGACCCTCTCGGTTCGGTGGGGTGCTGGATCGTATGCGGTACCTTTGATCGCCCGCCCCGAACCTCTGGAGACCTGTGTCCGACGCTGTGAACCGCCCGCCTTCGCCTGCCTTGCAAACCCCGGGGGTGACAACCGCAGCTCACTCGCAGACACCGGCGCCAGACTCAGCGGCCGCGCCGGCAGGGTTGGCGCCGGCGGGGTTGGCGGGGTTCGCGGGGGGTTCTCCATCCCCGACGCCGGTCGTGGAGGAGCAGGCCTACCTGAGTCAGATGTACCAGCGGCTCGCTCAGATGCGCGCCGACGCCCTGCGCCAGCGGGCGGATGCAAGATTCGCCTCAGATGGCACACCGGCCGGCCGTTTCAATCGAGATGCATTACAGCACAGATATTCTCAGCAACTTTCCAGTTTCAACGCGGCCGAGGCGAAGTTGTGTTTCGGACGACTGGATACCGACGACACGGAAATGCTGCATATCGGCCGGATGGGTCTGACCGACGGTACGGAGGAACGTCGGCAGATTCTGATCGATTGGCGCGCCCCGTCCGCAGCGCCTTTCTATACGGCCACGGCGCTGACACCGCTGGGTGTTCGCCGTCGCCGTCACATCGGCACGCGCCGCGACCTGGTCCGGTCGGTCGCCGACGAATATTTGCAGGCCACTCCCGGGGCCACCGCGCAGGACGACCTCGGATCGGCCGGCGACTCCGCACTGCTGGAGGCTCTGAACGCGCCCCGCACCGGTCGGATGGGCGACATCATCGAAACAATCCAGGCCGAACAGGACCGGATCATCCGGTCAGACCGGGCCGGTGTCCTGGTGGTCCAAGGCGGCCCGGGC
>JBBSUU010000528.1:0-2619 GCA_038234115.1 Mycobacteriales bacterium | reverse complement strand
GGTCGAGGATGTGGCAGTGGTAGACCGTTTTGCCGCCGAAGTCCTCGAAGGCGATGCGCACCCGCACGCTGCTGTGGGCCGGTACGTTGACCACGTCCTGCCAGGCCGGGGAGTCTTCTTCCGGACTGGGTTCGATCAGTTGCATCGGCCACACGTGCAGGTGGATCGGATGGTCCATCGGCGAGGTGTTGGTCAGGGTCCATTCCTCGATCGCACCGGCCTGCACGAGCGTGTCCACCCTGGTGGGGTCGAAGGGTTTCCCGTCGACGGTGAAACTCATCATCCCCGCGCCCATTCCCATTCCCATTCCCATTGCGAAGGTTAGTTCCCGGTGTGCGGTGACCGGCTCTGTCCGTAGGTCCCGGGACGCGGGTTGTTTCGGCACCGGTGCCGGCGTGGTGTTCGCGGTAGCTGTCCCGGTGACGTCCAGGGTGAGAACGTCCGCGCCGCCGGAGGCAGCCCGGTTGGCGCCCATCATGCTGCCTGCGGTGCCCCGGTCGACCGGGAGGGTGCGCAGAACGGATTGTGCGGCTCTGGTGGTAACCAGTAGGTCGGCCCGGTTGCCAGGGGTGAGCACCAGTTCTTCGATGTCGCGGGGGTTGGCGAACCGGCCGGAATCGATGCCGAGAAGCTGCAATTGTTGGCCGTCCAGGCGTAGTTTCAGATATCGAGACGCGCAGGCGTTGATGATGCGCCATCGCTCCCGCACTGACGGCGCCGCGGACAGGTGTGGGTTGCTCTGGCCGTTGACCAGAAGCAGAGCTCCTTCGCGGCCCACCATTCGATCCATCGGGAAAGGTGTGGGGATTCCGCCGGCTGCGTCCAGGGAAATGTCGGAGATAACGAGGACTCTCTCCCGGCTCACCGGGATCGCAGTCTCGTCCTCCACGACGATTGCCCCATACAGGCCGCCGAAGACTTGCCCGGCAACCGTGCCGTGGTGGTGCGGGTGGTACCAATAAACGCCCGCCGGATGATTCCGCGGAAGTCGGTACTCGTAGTCGAAGGACGTGCCGGGCGCAATCGCCAAAAGCACGTTGTCGCTGTTGCCCTGCGGGGACACGTGCAGGCCATGCATATGCAGGTTGGTGACAGCGTCTAACTGGTTGTCCAACGTGACTTGCACAAGATCACCCGGGCGCAGAAACAGGGTCGGGCCTGGGATCCCGCCGTTATAGGACAGCGCCGTCGCGTCTTGCCCGGCGATGCGTACCGGTCCTTTGGCCGCGACGAGCCGGACCTGCAACCGACCGCCGACACTGCGTAACGCCTCCGGCTCTAGAAAGTTCAGCCCGGTGGTAGGGCTGGGATTCGACAGCCACCCCAAGACCAGCCCGGTCCCGCCGATAATCACACCGGCAGCCCCGACACCACCGGCCAGAAGAGCGCTCCGCCGACTAATGGGTCGCATCACGTGTCGCCGCCGAGCACCGAGAGTCGCTCCCGATATTCCTCCGTGGTCATCTCGCCCCTGGCGTAGCGTTCGTCGAGAATCTGCCGGTGCCCGCCCCGCCCGGCCCCGCCGGGCAGGCCAGCCGTAGCGGCGCGTGACCCGGTTCGCGTGATGCCACCGGTGGCCGCCCGCACGATCACGATCACCAAAACGACGAGACCGGCCAGAGCCAGAAGACCGAACAGCCACATCGATCCCATCGTGAGTCCATGTCCGAACATCATCCGGTCGCTCACCTCCCGTTCATTCAATAGCGGCCTGACCGGCCACACTCTCGTTTCTTACTTGAGGCTTTCGCGACGATGACGGTAATCGTCCTGGCCGATCCCGCCTCGTGCGAACCGGCCCACATCGCCGCGCCTGCCAGAACTCCAGCCACCGCAATGCCAAAACGTCATCAAGGCCACCTTCCTCAGAGCCCGGCAAGTCGCGGGCCGACAACCCGAAGTCTCCTGCCTCGAACTACGTAGCCGGTAGGGTCTTAAGCCCCTCCCCGGTATATGAATCCAGCATGGAGAAGTCGGCCATCTGACGTGTCGACGGCCAGATCATCTCCTTCGTTACCCCCAGCGGCATCGACGTCGCTCGAGAGAAGTACCCGGTCAAAGAAATGAAATCATCCACCTACCTGCTGCCTACCAATTACGACCTCGGATACGACTCCGAGATCCCTCTCGCGGTTCGATGTCAAACTCCGGGATCGCTCACTCCGCCCCGTGGCCGGTCGCAGACCGAGGGATCCGCAATGTCTCCCATGGTTGTATCAACATGCCACCGGACGCAGCGCAATGGATCTATGACACCTTCAGTTTTGGCGACATCGTCCACGTAACCGGGACCAGCACCCAATTGCCCCCGACGACGGGTGCGGCGACTGAAATCTCAGTTGGGATCAATGGCTGCAGGGCAGTGCACTGACCTGACCTGACAACGTGATACTCGGTTCGATAGTAGAGACGCGACCAGATTGGCAACGAGGCTGAGCTCGGGCGTGATGCGACGGTCCGTGACCGGTTGGCGTTCCGCCGGTGGCCCGCTGCGGCATTTGTTGTCTCCGTTGCGGTGCGTGGGTTATCTGCGGGTCGAGCCCCCTGGGGAAACACGTACGAGTTCGCCTCGGTGATAACCGTTACTAGGGTTGCCGTTTGGCTGGCGATGATGTGTAG
>JBBSUU010000527.1:0-2621 GCA_038234115.1 Mycobacteriales bacterium | reverse complement strand
GCAACCTGAACCGCATGGCATCTGGTTCCGCTGTCACGCCGCGTACCTTGATCTCCACAGTGCCGGCGCCGGCTTCGACACGCCAGCGTCCGACCTGCTTTTCGCTGAACGGGGCGGCATCCAGCACCTGGAACGCCCGGCCTATCGGCGGTGGTGCAGCACCGGTGAGGTAGGCCAGGTGTGGGTCCAATTGCCATAGGCGGTGTCGGACCGCAAAGTGGCGTACCAGGTGCGCCCGGACCACGGCCGGATCCGGATCGACGATCCAGGCACCCACGGCGGCCACCGCACTGTCATCAGGATCATCCGTGGTGAGTTCATAACCGGCACCGGTGGAGTCCAGCACCGTGGCCCGGCGGGCCACCTCGGCCAGTTCGGTGGGCCACAGCACAGCCTCTCGCGCCGAGCCGTCCAGGGAGACGATCTCCACCTCGCCAGGACGAGAAAGCAGGTCGTAGTTGATGCCGGGCGGAAGGCGAAGCACCGGTGGACGGTGGGCCCAGACCGCGTCCAGTCCGGACACCGGTGGCAACGTCTCGACGGACAGAATCCGGCTGCCCGCTTTGTCCCGACGTGCCGGATCTGCATACGGCAGCAGGTTTTTCGATGCCGGATGTAAGGCATCGGCAGCCACCAAACGCGACTGAACACCGGAGATCCCGAGATTGTGTTGAGCCATCAGCAGTCGGACAGGGTCCAGGTCCGAACCCAACGCCGGCGACGCGGTTCGTCCCAATTCCACCAGGTCGGCACCGATCGAACAGGTAACGTCATGGACCCCCAGTCCGGTCAGCCGGCGAGCTCGGTGTTTGGCCACCGGCTGCGGCGAGGCTTGTTGGAGCGCCTCGTCGGTCATCAGCCAACCTGCCGAATCCGGGCCGAGCTTGGCCACCGATTTGCGTCTCAACCTGATCGTCTCGGCAACCGCGGAACCGTGTTCGGTGGAGAACTTTCGGACCGCGGTCAGGTCGGAGAGCAGCGACTGATCAGTGAGCTCGAGACCGGAGAATTGCCGGCAGGCATCCTCGCCGGCCGAGCTGCGCAGGAACCGGACGTTCTCCGCGGTGAATTCATAACCCATGCCGTGTAGGAACTATCTGCCGGCGAAAGCAGCTTTCCCCGGTCCGTTCTCGATGAAGGAGCGCATCCCGGTCTTTTGATCTTCGGTGGCGAAGGTGCCGGCAAAGACGGTCGCCTCCCACCGAAGTCCGGTAGCCAGATCGCCATCCAGGCCATTGTCGATTGCGGACTTGGCAGCACCGAGAGCCGCTGTTGCGCCTGTTGCCAGTTTCTTCGCCCAGGTCAGCGCCTCGTCATAGACCCGGTCCGCCGGGGCCACCCGTGACGCCAATCCGATGGCCACCGCCTCGACCCCGGTGATCGGGCGCCCACCGAAGATCATCTCCTTGGCTTTGGTCACCCCGATCAGTCGTGGTAACCGTTGGGTGCCACCCGCGCCGGGGATCACCCCCAGAGTGATCTCCGGCAATCCGAGCAGCGCATCCTCGGCAACGACCCGGAAGTCCGCGGCCAGCGCCAATTCACAGCCGCCCCCCAGTGCGTATCCGATGACGGCGGCGATCACCGGCTTCGGGATCCGGGCGACAGAATCGACGGCCTCGGTCAACTGCCCTCCGTAAATTGCGATCTGGCTCGGCGTTCTCTCCGCCATTTCCTCGATATCCGCGCCTGCGGCAAACGCCTTCTCGCCGCCGTAGATCACCACCGCCCTGACATCTTGGTTTTCTGCTGCGGCTCGGGCGGCGGCCGCCAGATCACCATGCATCTGGGAGTTGATCGCATTGACCGGCGGCCGATCCAGTCGGATGATGCCCACATTGCCCACGATTTCCAGCCGGACGAGTTCAGCCATCCCGATACCTCTACTGGTAACTTGCGTGCGCGAAGTAGCGACCGTCGCGAGTGGCCAATTGCAGTGGGAGCCCGAAGGCCGCGGACAGATTATCCTGCGTCAACACCTGCGATACCGGCCCGGCGGCAATGACTTTGCCCTTTTTGAGCAAGAGCAGGTGGGTAAAGGCGATCGGAATCTCCTCAACATGATGGGTGACCAGGATCGTGGTCGGCGCTGTCGGGTCCAGAGCGAGCACATCCAGCCGACGCAGGAGATCCTCGCGCCCGCCCAGGTCCAAACCGGCAGCGGGCTCATCGAGCAGCAGCAACTCCGGATCGGTCATGAGCGCCCGAGCAGCCAGGGTGCGCTTGCGCTCCCCCTCCGACAACGTCCCGTACAGCCGATCGGCAAAAGTTTCCATTCCCATCGCCGACAGCAGTTCTCGGGCCCGGGCCAGATCCAGTTCGTCGTAGGATTCGCGCCACCGGCCGATGACACCGTAACCGGCCGAAACGACCACGTTCAGCACGGTTTCCATCGGCGGCACCCGGGCTGCCAACGCGGCCGAGGAGATCCCTATCGAGGGCCGTATCTCCGAGAGATTCACCGCACCGAGCCGCGCGCCCAGGACGTGGGCCCGGCCCGAGGTCGGATGCAGCTGGGCGGCGGCGATCTGCAGCAGCGTGGTCTTGCCCGCGCCATTGGGTCCAAGTATCACCCACCGCTGATCGACCTGGATATCCAGGTTGACCTTGTCCAACAGCAG
>JBBSUU010000526.1:0-2622 GCA_038234115.1 Mycobacteriales bacterium | reverse complement strand
TTCCGGGTTGGTCCCGGTGCCATCCTCGACACGAGACTTGAGCGAAAACGGCATTTCCGCCCCAGCCCGACCCAAACGCATCAGACCGGCACCCCGTGCAACCGGACCGGACCACGAAGCACAAGCGTGACGCAGAATCTTCATTGGTATACCCTCTTCTCGACGACCGTCACCAGAACGACGCAAGCATACAAGACCCGCAGCGTTCCCCTTGCGTCGTCAGGCTCCGCGGGCGATCTCGGTGAGTTCGTGCAGCAGGCCGTCAACTTCGTCGACGGTGTTGTAGTGCGCGAAACCGATCCGTACGGCGCTTGATTCATATCCCAAAGATCGGTAAAGACCCAGCGAATACCAGGTGTCGTGAGACCAGACGCCATAACCACGCTGTGCCAAGCGTTGCGCGACCTCGGTGGAGTCAACCCCGTCCACGGTGATCAGAAAGGTCGGTAGCCGTCCTTCGGTACCGGGAAGGCCGTACAGCTTGGTCCCGGCAGGCAATCCGGCTACGAATCTGTCGGCCAACTGCTGCTCGTAGGGCTCGATGGCGGCAAATCCGCCGACGTCATCGAGGTAGCGGTAGGTGGCGCTCAACCCCGCCAACATCTCATATGGCAGCGTTCCGTTGGCAAACTGTCGCCCCATCGGAGTTGTCGCCGCCGGTCGTGCCTTGTAGGGCCGCCAGTCCCGGCCGACCGACTCGCGCACGTAGGCGATGCCCAGGTGCGGACCACACCACTTATAAGACGAACACAAGAGCACATCGGCTCCGATGGCGCGGACGTCAACCGGTCGGTGAGCGGCGTAATGCACAGCATCAACCCAGGCCAGTGCGCCCACCCGATGGGCCATTTCACAGATCCGCCGGGCGTCGGTGACGGTGCCTACAGCGTTGGACGCCCAGGTGAACGAAACCACCCTGGTCCGGTCAGAAAGCTTGCGCTCCAGGTCATCCAGATCGAGCGTGGAGTCCGCGCGGACGTCGATGTACTTGACCACCAGGCCGCGGTCGGCGGCAACTTCCAGCCACGGAGCCACATTGCCGTCGTGATCCAGCGAAGACGTAAGGATCTCGTCACCCGGCTGCCAGTCGCGCGACGCGGTCCGGGTGAGCGCAAAATTGATCGAGGTCATGTTCAGGCCGAAAACGATTTCTGCCGGTGAACACCCCAAGAAGGCGGCTGAACGCGCTTCTGCATCTTCCAGAATTCCTTGCACCCGCCGGCTGGTCTCATACGGTGCGCCAAGGTTTGCACTCGCGTCTCGCAGAGTCGTGGCCATCGCCTGTCCGACCTCATCAGGGACCTGGGTGCCGCCTGGGGCGTCGAAAAACGCGAAATCCTTTCCCAGTGAGGAGAAACGAGAACGTACGTCGGTGATGTCGAGCTTGGTCTGCGTCATGGAACGGATGCTACCGGACCCTCATGGCGCAGCTTTGACGACCGTCAAAATGACGCACCAGTTGTTTTTCACCGGGAGGGCAACCAGGCGGCTTTGGGCCGGCACTCGGTACCCGGCAATGGGCCGTGTTGGCACTGAACTCGGCCGACCGGGGCATTGACCGACACCTGGTAATCACCGTGCTGGCCGGAACGGGCCGTCGGCATATTTGCGGCGCCGGCGCTACCGGCTATCAAGTAAGAGCTGGGCGTACGCCCTGCTCGGTCCCGATAGGCGCTGATGCATTTGCATGAAAAGACTCTCGGCCCGTTCCCCTGGCCAGTTCGATGGCAGCAACTCATTCGGCAACCCCGGATCCAGATATGGCAACTGCCGCCATCCGGTGACCAACGGAACGTACTGCGCGAATGCCCGGGCCGGCGATAGCTCCAGACAGCCAACCTGCGCTTCGTGCCGTCGCACGAACGATGAGTACTGCTGTTCCAAACCGCCCAGATCCCACCAGCGCGCGACCTTGGCCTTCAAACCATCGGAGTCGCGATAACGCGCCGTGAAGAACTCGACATAGGGATCCAGCTGCTCGCGGGCCAGCCGCGCCTCAACGGCTGCTGCGACACCGGCCGGAGCGATCCAGAGCCCCGGCGCCACAGCCCCGAAACCCCAACGCTGCAACACCATCCGGATTCGATGCCGGAGATTGCGCTGCGATTCGGGCACGGTGAACGTGGCCAGTAGCCACTCCTGCGATGACTCCGCATGCCGCACGAAGATCCGCCGGTCGCCTTCGTCGAAGACCTCCTCGAGTTGCGGGGCCAATGCGTAGGCCGCTGCGCCGTCCAACTCGGCGCTGACCAGGATCTCACGCTTCTTGAGCCGCGACACCGAAGATCGGACGTTGGCCGGTTCCACTCCGAGGTCGCCCAGCATGCGAATGAGAACGGAAATCGGGATCACGCCCCGCAGATCGCGATACAGGCCGAACACCGTGACAATGAGGTATTGATGACGCGGAGCGATCACAGGGCTCTCGGGCACACCGTGAGGGTAGCCGATCGTTGGGGAACCCACTTGGTCGCCGGTTCCGGTCGGGCCGAAGTCCTGGGCCGCTAGGCGTCGTTGCCGGCCAGGTCTGCGGTCATGGTGATCTCGGCCGAGGCAAATAACCGAGAAACCGGACACGTTGCCTTGGCCTTCTCGGCGAAGGCAACAAATTCCTCAGCCGTC
>JBBSUU010000525.1:0-2624 GCA_038234115.1 Mycobacteriales bacterium | reverse complement strand
GCGGAGTCACCGGCGTCCTGCTGGTGCTGGACGGGTCCGATACTTCGGTCGCCGCCGGTATTTCGCTGGTTTCCGAAGCCGAACTGCTTGTTGGTGCCGTGGTCGGATCGGGCGGGGTGGTGGAGCCCGCCGAACTTGTCGCGGCCGAAGAGGACGCTGCCGCGCCGAGGGTTCCCGCCGCGTCCGGACCGGGTTCTGGTGGACCCGGCGTGCTGCATGCACCCAGGAACAGAAGAAGCCCCACTGCCAAGGGGGCTGTTCTCAGGTGCTTGCGGGCAATGGTTTTCTTCAGGGCATGTGACATCGTCAGAAGCCCTCCCGTCGGTGGAGGAATCGAGAATTTTTCAGCTGTAATTCGTTGCGATCCAGCAGTCGGATGGGTTTGGATTCCGTGACCGAGGAGACTTGTTGTGGTGCTTCGGATCCGCTCATTTGAACCGGCCGGTCGAATTAGTCGGTGACCGAGGTCAGTTTGTGCAGCGCATGCTCGCCGCGGATCGACCGGATGGTGCCGCTCCTGCCCCGCATCACCAACGAGTCGGTGGTGGCTCCGCCGCCACCGAGGTAGCGAACACCGTGCAGCAACTCGCCGTCGGTGATACCGGTTGCCACCATGAAGACATTGTCGGTCTTGACCAGGTCGTTGGTGAGCAGCACGCGATCCAGATCGTGACCCGCGTCAACGGCGCGCTGCTTTTGCTCATCATCAGCAAACCACAGCTTCGCGTGAATGGCGCCACCGAGAGCTCTCATCGCGCAAGCGGTAATGACGCCCTCCGGCGTGCCGCCGACCCCCATCATCAGGTCGACATCGATCTGTGGCCTGGCAGCCATGATCCCACCGGCGACATCACCGTCGCTGATGAACTTGATCCGGGCGCCGGTCGCGCGAACCTTTGAGACCAGCTCGGAATGCCGCGGGCGATCCAGGATGCACACGGTAACCTCTGCCGGCTTCTTACCCAGGGCGCGAGCGACGGATTTGACGTTTACATTCGGCGGCGCCTCGATGTCGATGGCATCCACCGCTTCCGGCCCAACCGCGATTTTGTCCATGTAGAAGACGTCCTTCGGATTGAACATGGTGCCCCGTTCGGCTATTGCCAGTACGGCAATAGCATTCGGCATGCCTTTGGCGAGCAGGGTGGTGCCGTCAACCGGATCAACTGCTACATCCCATTCGGCGCCGGTGCCGTCGCCAACCTCCTCGTCGTTGTGGAGCATCGGCGCTTCATCCTTTTCGCCCTCCCCGATCACGATGATGCCGCGCATCGAGATGGTCGAAAGCATCTGTCGCATCTGATCAACGGCGGCCTTGTCGCCGGCCTCCTTGTCACCGCGGCCCGCCCAACGTCCGGCAGCCATCGCGGCAGCCTCGGTGACTCGCATCAGATCCAAGCCGAGATTGCGCTCGCGTAGCTGGTAAACGGTGCGGTCCGAGCTCTGCGTCATGGTCGTCCTCATTCGTGTCGGGGATGCGGTCCTATAGAACCACGGCCGCTGTTGACCCGATGTCTTCGCCCTCGTATGACCCACAATTGACATCATGGACCGTTTCGTCGAATTGCCGTCGGGAGTACGAATCCGTGGTCGCCGGATCGCTGACCCACCGGACACCCCGGCGGATTTCCTGCTCGCCCTGGCCGATGGCCCGGCGCAGCCGTGGACCACGATTCGCGTCCAATGGCCCGATTTCGGTCTCCCGCGGAGCCGAAAGGGGGCGCTGGCCGCGATGTCAGAGGCATTGGCCCGTGCCCACCGTGGTGAGTTGGTGGAGGTCGCCTGCCGCGGGGGAAAGGGCCGCACGGGTACGGCGTTGGCGGCTTTGGCTGTATTGGACGGGATGCCCGCGGCGGTAGCGGTGCGATGGGTGCGGACGGCATATTCACCGGATGCGGTCGAAATGCCCTGGCAGGCATGGTGGGTCAGAGCCGTGCGGTCGCAGATCTGACTATCGGAAAAAACATAACCGCCCCGCTAGAAAGCGGGGCGGTTATGAGCGATGCGGTGTTACTTGCCGCCCTCGTTCAGGGTGACTTCGATCGGCTTGTACGACGCGCCGGTGACGTCGACACCTTCGGTAGTCAATTCGGCCAGTGCCTTCTTGACGTACTCGTTGGTATAGGCGGTTTCATCCGGTGCCTTGGTAATGACAGTGGTTCCTTCGAGATTTTTCGCATTCATGGCCACATCAATGGTCTGCTTCCACAGCGCCTCATCGATCATCCCGGCTCCATTCGGCGACGGCCAGATAAGCTTGTTTACCTCATTCGTTTGCCACAACTGGTGGCTGGCACCGAGCTGAGAGCCGGCCGCGACGACAATACTGGCGGCCTTCTCCGCATTATCCCGAGCGAAGATCCAACCCTTGATGGCTGCCTTCAGGAATTTGACGGTGGTCTCCTGGTAGGCGGGATCGGAAGCCAGTTTTTCGGTATTGGCCCAAATTGCATCCTGCAACATGGCAGTGCCTTCGTCATTCCAGTTGATGACGTTGAGGTCAGACGGCTGGTACAACTTGCCGGTTGCCGGGTTGACGGTCTCCAATACCTGGGCGTACTCGTTGTAGGTCATGGCCTGCGCAGCATCGATGGACCCGTCCAGCAGCGCATTCATATCAAAGT
>JBBSUU010000524.1:0-2641 GCA_038234115.1 Mycobacteriales bacterium | reverse complement strand
GGGCCGCGGCGAGCGCCGCGGCGGTGCCGGGTTCCGGTCTGGCCGGGGCGAAGGTGATCGGAATCCCGGTCCGGCAGAGCATTTCAGCTCTCGATCGACCTGCTCTTCGGGCATCGGGGCGGGCGTGCTTCGGGCTGGATCCCAAAGCCCCGACCCTGCTGGTGTACGGCGGATCGCAGGGCTCCGTTCGGATCAACGACGCGGTCAGCGGTGCGGCGAAGGAGCTGGCTGCCGCCGGCATCGGTGTCCTGCACTCCTACGGGAAGAAAAACTCGTTGGTGGCGCCCACATTTCCCGGCCCGGCCTATGTTGCGGTGCCCTACCTGGACCGGATGGATCTGGCCTATGCAGCTGCGGATTTCACCCTCGGTCGATCCGGGGCGATGACGGTTGCCGAACTCGGTGCGGTGGGCATGCCCGCCGTGTACGTGCCGCTGCCGCATGGTAACGGCGAACAGCGCCTCAATGCGGGTGAGCAGGTGGCCGCCGGCTCCGCGATCATCATCGACGACGCCGACCTGACCCCGGAATCGATTGTCCACCAGGTAATTCCGTTGTTGACCGACGCCACGAAGCGGGAAGCGATGATCGCTGCTGCGGCCGCGGCTCCGACTTCTCACGCCGACGAAGTGCTCGCCAAGATGGTCGTCGACCAGGTCGCACCGGGACGGCAGGGATGAGCGAGCAGGACGTGAGCGCACAGGACAAGAGCGAGCAGGACGTGACTGAGCAGGAAGCGACTGAGCAGGACGTGACTGGGCAGGGCGGGACCGGTAAGGGCGCGACGATCAAGTTTCCGCACGGGGACGGATTCACGCTGGAACGAGCGCACCTGGTCGGGATCGGCGGAGCCGGGATGAGCGCCATTGCTCGCATCCTGGTCGACCGCGGCCTGGCCGTCTCCGGATCTGATGCCAAGGGGTCTCATGTGCTGACCGGCCTGAGCGCGCGCGGCGTCAAGACAGCAATCGGTCAGCGCGCCGAGAACTTGGACCTCATCGCGGGGGGACCGACCGCAGTGGTGATTTCCACCGCCATCAATCCCGGTAACCCGGAAGTGGTGCGGGCCCGCGAGCGGGGAATTCCCATTGTCCGTCGGGCGCTCGCCCTGGCGGCCCTGATGCAGGGTTACCGAAGTGTGTGTGTGGCCGGCACTCACGGCAAAACCTCCACCACCTCGATGCTGACCGTGGCGCTCCAGCAGGCCGGCGTCGATCCGTCGTTCGCGATCGGTGGCGAACTCAACGAATCCGGCACCGGAGCGCATCACGGATCCGGTGACATCTTCGTTGCCGAGGCCGATGAGTCCGACGGGTCGTTCCTCGCCTATTCGCCGCACGGCGCGATCATCACCAACCTGGAACCGGACCACCTCGATCACCATGGCAGCGCGGCGGCCTACGCAGCCGTCTTCGATCAGTTCCTCCTGCGGATCACCCCCGGCGGGTTTCTGGTCGCCTGCGCCGACGATGCCGGCGTCACCGATCTGCTACAACGACTGGACGCCGAGCCGGCGGGTTCGCCGCGGATTATCACCTACGGCCGGGCTTTGGACGCCGACCTGATGGTCAGCGATATCACGCCGTTCAAACATGGCAGCAGTTTCCTGGTCACGACAGGGGGACTTCAGCACCGGCTGACGCTGGACGTCCCCGGTGATCACATGGTCCTGAACGCCACCGCGGCTTTTGCCGCCGGAATTGCGCTGGGCATCCAACCGGCCGCAATGATCAGCGGACTGGCCCGCTACACCGGGGTCCGCCGTCGATTCGAATTCAAGGGTCGCGCGGCCGGCATCGTGCTCTATGACGACTATGCCCACCATCCCACCGAAGTGCTGGCGCAGCTCAAGGCCGCCCGGTCGGTCGTCCCGGTCGACGGGCGTCTGGTGGTGATCTTCCAGCCGCACCTCTACTCCCGGACGCTGGCGTTTGCAGCCCAGTTCGGGGATGCCCTGGGTCTGGCCGATCTGGTCATTCAGATGGACGTCTATGGCGCGCGCGAGGAACCGCAGCCAGGGGTGAGCGGACAACTTCTCGTTGATGCGATTCCGGCCGGCAGCGCCGTGGTGGTCTACGAGCCCTCTTTTGGTCGGACGGCCGAGACAGCCCTTCAGTTGGTGCGGGCGGGTGACGTGGTGATCACCATGGGCGCCGGTGACGTCACCATGATCGGTCCGGAGCTCCTGCAGTTGCTGGAAGACCGGCCGTGACCAATGCCCAGACACTCGCCGAGACGCTGGACACCAAATCCAGGCCGGTGCTGACGCGCGCCGAAAGGGCGCAATTGCGGCTTGCGCAACAAAAGAAGCACCGCCGGATCGGCTGGAGCATCTTTGTCGTCGTGCTGCTGATTTTCGGTGGCGGCGCGTATGTCGTGTACGGAACCTCGGTTCTCGGGTTGAAGAACATCGCTGTCACGTTGGCCACCGGATCCGGCCTCGCCGCCGATGCCGGTGGGCCGGAAGGTACGGCCGGCGATGTGTCGGCCGCCGAAAGTGCCATCGCAGACTCCAGCGGGGTCGTTCCTCCCAGCGCCATCGAGTTCGGCGAGCCGTCCCTCGTGGCCGCCGCCCCCGTGACACCGGCCGGCCCAGTGCTGGACGCGGCGCTGATCAGCCAGGTGCAGGCCGCCGTCGGCG
>JBBSUU010000523.1:0-2663 GCA_038234115.1 Mycobacteriales bacterium | reverse complement strand
TTGAAAACGAACGGAGTCGCGTTGGATGCGGCACGCGCTGATCAAAGTCGCCGCAACCCGCCCATCACGGCCCTTAATGGCAACATTCGTCAATGCGACAAGTTCTTGGCCGCCTCGTGACTCAGGCTGACCCCACCCATTCGTCGGTGCCGTCGGCGAAGACCTGACGCTTCCACACCGGCAGGCGCACTTTGACCTCATCGATCAGTTCTGCGCAGGCTTGGAACGCCTGCTTTCGATGAGCGCTGGATACCGCTGCCACCACTGCAATGTCGCCGATATGGAGCACGCCGACTCGGTGGGTGATGGCAACGGCAATGATTCCCTCGCGGGCGGCAATTTCGGCGGCCACTTCGGCCACGATGCTGCCCGCAGTCGGATGCGATTGATACTCCAGGTCAGCAACAGACCGGCCGCCATCATGATCTCGCACCACACCGGAGAAGGAAGCCGTTGCGCCGGCTGCCGGGTCTGCAACCGCCGCCACATGCTCCTCGAGGCTCAACACCATTTCCGTTACGCCGGAAAGCGCTACCCGACCAGTCATCTCAGCAACTCCTCAATCGGTGCGCGGATGGTCGCCGCCGCGCAATTGGTCAAGTGCATGGTTCAACACGGTGCCCAGCACGGCCAGGCCATCCTTGACCCCACCGGAAGATCCCGGCAGATTCACCACCAGGGTCCGCCCGGCCACCCCCACCAAACCTCTGGACAGGATGGCCGTCGGCACCTTGGCCACCCCGTAGCGCCTGATTTCCTCCGCCACACCGGGGATCTCATAGTCCAGGACCGCAGCAGTGAGTTGCGGCGTCACATCGGTGGGGCTGATCCCGGTGCCGCCTGAGGTGATTACCAATACGGCGTCGGTTGCCACCGCAGCGCGCAGGGCCCGTCCGAACGGAGCGCCATCAGCCACCACCACCGGCTCGGCCACCTGGAAATGCCTTGCCTGCAACCAGGAAACGATCTTTGGCCCGGCGGTATCGGCATATACCCCACCGGCGGCCCTGGTTGAAGAGATGATCACCGTCGCCAAGAGTCCGGTGTCCGGCGGCGAACCGGCCGAATCCTCGCCAACCGGAACAGTATTGGCCTGCACGTCGCCGGACTGAACGTCGCCGGGCTGAACGTCGCCGGCAGGAACGTCGCCGGGCTGCGTGGCACCGACCGGAGAAGTCATGGACGCACCCATAACCCGGTCTTACCGCCTTCTTTACGCTCCACCTGAACCGCATCCAGAACGGCAGCCGGATCCACTGCCTTGATCATGTCGTGCAGCGTCAAACCGGCCACCGCCACCGCGGTCAAGGCCTCCATCTCAACTCCGGTTCGGTCGGTGGTCTTGACCGTTGCGGTGATGCGAATCGATTGTTCCAGCACCGAAAGATCAAGTGTGACACCGGAAATTGCTATCGGATGGCACAGCGGCACCAGATCCGGGGTCCGTTTTGCCCCCATGATGCCGGCGATGCGAGCCGTCGCCAACGCGTCGCCCTTCGGCAGCCCGTCGGTGAGCAGCAACGCGATGACTTCAGGGGTGGTGCGCACCATTCCGGTGGCCACCGCCAGCCGAACTGAGGTGTCCTTGGCCGATACGTCAACCATCCGGGCCGCCCCGGCGGCGTCAACGTGACTCAGGACCGGACTTTCGCTCACCGGTACAGGCCATCATCTTCGGGTGCACTCCCCGCGGAGTGCACCACGGATGATGGCCCGTCCGGACTTACCGAAATCCGAGAATCGGCGGCTTCGCGGACGATCGCCGCCGCCACCGCGGGAGCTACGGCGGCATCGAAAACACTTGGCACGATGAACGAGGCGTTGAGCTGTTCCGGTTGCACCACATCGGCGATTGCCTCGGCCGCGGCAAGCAGCATGCTGTCGGTGATCATCCGGGCGCCGGCATCCAGCAGGCCGCGGAAGACCCCTGGGAAGGCCAAAACATTGTTGATCTGATTCGGAAAATCGCTTCGCCCGGTGGCCACCACCGCCGCGTGTTTCTGTGCCTCGATCGGGTCGATTTCCGGGTCCGGGTTGGCCAACGCAAAGACGATCGCGTCCGCGTTCATGGTGACAATGTCTTCGCCCACCAATAGGTTCGGCGCCGAAACACCGATGAATACATCGGCGCCGGCAATAGCCTCCCGCAGGGTCCCGGTTTGATTGGAGTGGTTGGTCTTGGAAGCCACGTCCGCCAGGTTTGGATCCATACTTTCGCGTCCGCGGTAGACAACACCGTTGATATCAACGGCGATGATGTCGGCCGGGCTCTGCAGCAGGAGCAACCGGATGATCGCATTACCGGCGGCCCCAACCCCGGAGATGACAATTTTGCAGTCGGCGATATCCTTCTTGACCACTCGCAGTGCGTTACGCAGTGCTGCCACCACGCAGATTGCGGTGCCGTGTTGATCGTCGTGGAATACCGGGATGTCCAACTTGGCCCGCAGCCGGGCCTCGATCTCGAAACATCTCGGCGCCGAGATGTCTTCCAAGTTGATACCGCCGTAGACCGGCGCGATCAGTTCCACGGCACGAACGATTTCGTCGGTGTCGGTGGTGTCGAGGCAGACCGGCCAGGCATCGACGCCGGCGAAGCGCTTGAACAGCGCGGCTTTTCCTTCCATCACCGGCAGCGCGGCGGCCGGCCCGATGTTGCCGAG